>JABGQJ010000235.1 GCA_018648945.1 Victivallales bacterium | reverse complement strand
CGCGCTTGGCGAGCGCATCACGCATCGATGATATGACGTGGCTTGGCTACTTGCGAATGAACTCGTGCCCTGGCACGATGTGGGCCTCATACTCGTCGCGCAGGATGGCCTCATGCCGGGCGATGACGTCTCGGAACTTGGGGTCTCCCGCCAGGTTCACAGTCTCCCAGGGGTCCTTCTTCATGTCGAAGAGCATGACTTTGTCGATCCGTTTCAGGCGATCCCCTTCGCCTTGGCGGAACTCGGCTGGCTTGCCAGTATCCCTCGACACAAACGCCGCTGATTTGGCTTTGGCGGGCGGTCCGGGCGCAGGCTGGTAGCTCATCACGTACTTGTATTGAGCGGTGCGGATGACTCGGCCAACCCTCCTGAGCTCTATGAAAACGCTCGTGCGCCACTCTGTGGGTTTTCCCTCGAGCAGCGGGCGCAGGCTGAGACCTCGGCTCTTCGGCGGCGGCTTGATCCCCGCGTAGTCGCACACTGTTGTCATGATATCGACGCCGGTGACGAGGTGGGTTGTGTCGAGGACGTTCCTGCGGATCCCGAACTTGGGGCCGTAGACGATAAGTGGAACCTTGACCGACTCCTCGTAGGGATGCCATTTTGATATACGCGAGTGCCGTCCCACACCGTCACCGTGGTCGGCGGTGAAGATGATGACCGTGTCGTCGCCGCGGTCGCGCACGGCACGCAGGAGTCGGCCGACGTTGCGATCGAGGCGCTCGACCATCCGGCAGTAGTCGTAGATGTAGTTTCGCCACTGCATGTCGGAGAGGCCGCTGGGTTGCCGCCAAATCTCGTCGAACTGGTACTTCTGGTTGGGTGGGAGAACCGGGAGATCTCCCTGGAGACGGAAGAAGTCCGTCTTGCGCGCCTGCCCGCTTGCCAGGCGCCCTCCCCAGAAACAGATGTCGTGGGGATCCATGAACCCGGCAACTGCCAGGAAGGGATTGTCGTCCACATGGTTGCGGACATAGGCTTCGACGCTGCTCGACACCCCGTAGTCCATGTCCCGCCCCCAGATGTCCGGGCCGTTCGGCAGCGTATCGAATCCTGGGATCTTCTTGCCGCCGCTGATCGTGGGGTTGTTCCACGGCCCGCCGGCGTGCCATTTCCCGCAGTAGACGCGGTCGTAGCCGGAGTGCGCCTCAAACCACTGGCCCATGTTCGGCAGCTTCCGGTCGATGCCGACGTTGTTGTAGATCACGCCAGTCTCCATTGCATAGCGTCCCGTGAAGATGCTGGCCCGGGCCGGGCAACAGACGGGATTCGGGGTGTGCGATTCGGTGAACGACACGCCGTTGGCCACCAGTTCATCCAGGTTTGGCGTGTCGACCCAATGGCACAGGTATGCCTTGTGGTCGAAATGCCGCCGGTAGGCGGAGATCGCGTCGAGGACCATCTGGTCGCAGATCGCGATGAGTATGTTGGGCTTCTTCCCGGCCCGGGCTACTTGGGCACTCACGGTCACTGGCAACGTGGACGCTGCCGCAACGACACCCGAGGTTTTGATCAGACGTCTTCTGTCCATGTCGAACCGATCGCTGGTCACTTGGTATATCCTGTCTTGTCGCCGTTTTCGCCTGAGAGGATTAGCGCCTGTATTCCGGCCACGTAGACCAGCAGGCGGCCGGAGGCGTCGACACAATACGTGCCGGGCACCGTAGCGGTCCCAATGTGGTCGTATAGGTACACATCGACTACACCACCCTTGACGGCGGCCTCGGTCTTGCCTCGAAGACGAAGGGTCTGCTCGGGGCAGATCTGGTCATACTCGTCGATCAGGGTGAAGTGCACCTCTTTCGTGCCGAGCTTTGGCAGACGTTGGACTGCATCCAGGAGGCACAGCTTGCAGGTGTATCTGCCGGGCAGCTTGAAGGTGTGCCGGGACTTCCCTTCCAGGAGGTTCAGCACGCCATTCTCGACCTCTGCCCGCTTCTTCAGCCCCGAATTCAGGTATGCCGGGCCGTCGGCCTTCTCCGCGATTTTCGATTCCACCTCCCACGAATCTGGCGTGCTGAGCTCATCGTCGCGGCACGTGAGATCGGCGATCGTGTAATAGCTGTGAGTCCTGTCCGGCGTCCTTCGATAGGCTTCGATATGGAGTCGCCCACCCGCTTCACGGCGGATCGTCACCTCACCCGCCACGTGTCGGCGGGAGAAGGCAGTCCCATCGGCATACGTATGTGTGTAGCTACCATCCGGATCGAATGGCCCCCGGGGGATTTTCAGGGACCGCAACGTCCGGGCGATCATGGAGTCAGGATCAGCGAGATCCTGCGCGATCGCCGGTAAAGGTCTCTTTGGCATGTGGTGGCAGCTCCAACGTACTGTCCAGATCCCAACCCCGTCTCGGCTAAGTCAGTTCCCGACTCCCTCAAAGGACGAATGTGCTCGGTCAACTGTAGCTCCGCATGGTCGGCTTGCCTATGGCGATCATAGCTCTTCCGCTCATTCGGGCCGGGACGGATCCGGCGTTGTGGAAAATGGCCCAGGGAGGTGGCATGCTATCCATGGTCTCGCCACCGAAAGCCCGTGCCCAATCTCCCGATCAGGAGACTGGGGCACAACAGGAAGTGGGAGTGGATGTGAGTGGTACCAAACGAATTGCGAGGAAAGTCGTAGCCGACCATGGCATTGTCTGCGCATTGCCAAAGGAAAGGTATGGCTATTTCGGCTGGCCAAGCATTGCCCGAACCGATGACGGTGTCCTGTTTGTGGCAGCCAGCGGGTTCCGCTTTGATCACGTGTGCCCCTGGGGAAAATCCGTAGTCACCCAGAGCAAGGACAACGGCCAGACTTGGAGCCATCCGAGAGTTGTCAACAACTCCCCGCTCGACGATCGCGATTGCGGGTTGCTGAGCCTGGGCGGTAACAAGCTGCTCCTCTCCTGGTTCTCCAGTGATATCCGCAGGCACTATGAGTGGGCGCGAAATGCCTATGGCCTCTCGGACGAGGAACAGAAACGGTGGGAGGATGTCTTTGCCACCTGGTCGGATGAGGTGGTGGAGAAGTGGAAAGGGTCATGGGTCCGGGTCAGCGTTGACGGAGAAGCTTGGGGCGATCCGGTGCGGCTTCCGGTCAGCGCTCCCCATGGCCCGATTCGGTTGCGGAGCGGCCGGCTGTTCTACCTTGGCAAAGGGCATTTTGTGCCGGGTCGGGAAGTCACCAATTACGTTGGCGCAGTGGTAAGCGACGATGAAGGGAAGACCTGGGTGGAAGCCGGTCGGGTGCCGTTCCCAGATGATAGTGATCCCGACCACTTCTGTGAACCACACGCAGTTGAGTTGCCATCAGGAGAGATCATTGGCCTGCTGCGCTACGTCAACAAGGAGCATGACAGATACAGTAACTTCACGATGTTCCAGACCGAGTCCAGCGACGGTGGCAAGACTTGGTCGGCAGCGAAGTACCTCGGGGTCAATGGTTCGCCGCCGCACCTTGTCCGCCATTCCACCGGGGCACTCGTCTGTGTCTACTCCTATCGCACCGAGCCGTTGGGGAACCGGGCGATGATCAGTTGGGACGACGGCGCAACGTGGGAGTCGGACTGGATCCTCGAAGACCAAGCCCCGCCGCGTGACCATGGCTATCCTGCATCGGTGGAGCTTCCAGACGGGAGACTTTTCACCGTTTCCTACCAGCGCACCTCTGCCGAAGACAAGAACTGCGGGCTGGTCTGGACCCGCTGGGATCTGCCGGGCCGAGCTGAATCGTGATCCCTATCAGGGACGATAGAGCAGGCGTGCTTGCGGTGGGGCCTGCCCTCGGTTCCGACTTTCACTTGACCGGATACTACCTACAGAGTAGGGTTGTTCCGGCAGGAACCAAGTCCCGGAAGGAGCCCATGCGCTACGCCGTGTGGCCACATGGTCCGCAGGCACCGCCGAAGACGACCATCAGCAAGGCCCCAAGAGTCCCATGCGTAGGCGTGGCCCCGAGTTTTGGGGGATCCAGACGATGACATTCACCCGCCTTTCATCTGTCCTCTGCGCAGTGCTGCTAGGCTGTGGGGTTTCCTTTGCAGGTGGAACGTTCGACACCCTTGTGCTTACAGCCTCAACGGACAAGGAAGTCCTCTATCAATACATGCCTGTAGTGCTGACTGTGAAGCTACAGAACCCTACGGACTACGTGGTCTCTGGGAACAAGTCACTGACCGCGATCAGGCATCTGGTAGTGACCTTGACCTCACCGGCGGGAGAGAAGACAGTGGTCGATTACAGGTATGGGGTGACGACTGGGCTCACTACACCTCCTAGGAAGGGAAGGATGGCGCGGGGCGAGGAGGTAGCCCACAGTATTCTGGTTCCGCACCGCTACGTTGAGACTCCTGGGAAATACCAAATTGAGGTGCAGTTCTACGACGTAGATGGCAGAAACTCAGTGCGCGCAAATGTGGTCAAGCTGCGCGTTGCGAGACTGCCTGCCAGCGAGGCGGCCGCTGCCGAGTACCTCAGGAGCAATGGTCTTCTGGGCGTTCTATCGCTGATCCCGATGGGGATGAGGGCCGACGAGGGTGAATTCGTGGATCTCTGCATGTTCCGCTTCTCTGTATTCGGTGATAGCATCTTCCAGCCCTATGTTGACGCTGCCATTGCCAAGGCTCTCCTTAGATCGCAGCCACGGGGGCCTGCACGGGACGAGGGCGAAGCTCTGGCAATGTCATTGCTCGAGTCTTCTGCCGCGAGTCCGGGGTACACCCAGGCTCGGTTTGCGCTGATGCGGATTGCCATGCTCCCGAGCGCGACGGACTCAGTGAGAACCAGAGCCTATGGTCGGGTGATTGCAGGTTGGCCGGGCACTCCCGAAGCGACAAAGGCAATCCGGATCTTGTGGCGCATGATCCAGCCCGCGACGAGATACAGGGCACCCTTCCGCCCAAAGTGATGCTCCACGCGTGCTCTGCCCCGATCCGACGCGGAAGCCCCCAGGAGCGCTGGCTTCCAGCCGGCTCTTCTCCCCGCCGCAAGATGCCGGTGTGCCAGGCGTGCACGCGGGCGAGGCGAGGGGGGGCGCTACCTGCCAAGCGTGGGCGAGAACCAGATGGCCCAGTCATTACTGCGCCCATCCGGGCCGGATTCGGCCTTGAGTTCGAGCTGGTTGATGCCAGTCACGTCTGCCTTGATCTCTCGCTCGCCATCCGCGAGCTTGAGCAAGGGGGTCCGTGCCAGCTCCTTCCCATCGCCGACGACCACGAAGACGACCGACCCGGCGTGTCCTTTCTGCAGGCCGACCTGGGCCGCGAAGGTCTTCCACTTGCCGCCCAGTTCATAGGCATAGCTTGCTTCGGCGTGCGCATACAGGCCATGGCTGTGGACCTTGGCGGTCGACTGAAGCGGCTCGTAGGACGACGCATCAGGCGTCAGAATCCCGTCGAAGCTCGGGATGTACCAGGCCACACTGGCTGCCTGCCAACGGGTCCCGGACAGGGAAATCTGCTTGGTGGCTTCGGGCACGAGCGCGGGTAGCGGGAAGCTGTCCCATGCCTTGGCCAGGGCCACGAAGCGGGCGACCTGTTCCTTCCGCTCGGGCCACTGTGCTGTCACTTGCTCCGCGTGCTGCTGAACCAGGGCCGTGTCCTTGCGGTCCCAGGCGGCGATCAGTTCCCCCCAGAGTCCGTCGCGCCGCAGGGCTGCCAAGCCCGGCTTCATCTCGCCTGTGATCTCGTGGGTGAAGCTCCACTTGCGCTTCATCCCGTTGCGGAAGTAGGCAATGACATGCAGGGCATATTCGCCGGCCCCAGGCAGGTCCACGGCCTGGACGAACCGCCCTTCGGCATCGACCGGTGCATGGTACGGCCAGGCATCGTAGTCCTTGTTGACGCCGGTGGGCAGCTTGTCGTGGTAGAACACCATTCCCGCCACACCCTTGGCCGGGCTCACCCGCCCCGAGACCAACAGCTTCCCCAACACGTGCTCGAAGCGCAGGTCCTCCAACCCGCATGCGGGAACGGTGAGGTCCTCGGCCCGTTCGTGCTTGAAGAGGGGATGCAGCGACAGGGCAAAGGCATGGGCCTGGGTGAGGAAGGCCCCCTTGCGCTTGCTGTGGAGCTCGCGGCGATAGGTGTAGTTGCCCGCGCCCATGAGCGCGTTGCCAAGGCGCCGCAATTCATCGGGCTCCTCCCGATTGTGGGGGAGGCCAAGGCCGTGGCCCAGCTCGTGCGCCACCCCGCCGATCATCTTGGTGTTGAACTGCGGGCGAGTCAGTTTCTGGCCCCGGTCATCCATCCGTTCCGTGCCCTTGGCGAGGAAGTTCTTCGGGTCCAGCCATTCGTGGTCGGCCGCCCAGGTCTTGCCCCGCCGCGAATCGCCCGAGCCCGTATACGGGATGTCGTACCGCCACGTCTTGCCATCCAGCCAGTACCCGTTCTGGAAGACAATGTAGTACGTCCGATCCGCGTCCAACCCATCGGCCTTCAGGACCTTCGCAATCTCCGGCGTCATCCGCCGCGTGCGGAACGGCGTCTTGGGGTCGAAGTCCCAGGGCAGCTTGACCAGGTGGGTGCGCACCCTCCCCTTCTCGTCCTGGTCCAGCGGGAAGGTCATCGGTCCGTACTCATTCCGCTCCATCTCGTCCCGATAGAACGCCTGCACATCCACCATGATGCGGTGCAGCCGCCCCTGGTGGTCCGGCCGAGGCGGTCGGTCCTGATTGGTCACATAGATCGCATGCAGCCGCAACTCGCGTGGCGGTTCCGCCCCCGGCAGGACACTGCAAGACATGAGTACGGCGATCAGCAGGGCGGAGGCATGTCGGGTCATCGGCTATTCCTTGGTTGTCAGCGGGAACATGAAGCTAGCCCCCTTCCCCGCTCGGTCAACCTCCGGCCACTGCGCAGGCCTACTCCTCCTCCCAGCACTCCGCCTCGGCGAAGGCAACGAAACCGCCGTCATTGACGATCTTCAGGACATGCTCTCCCTGTGGCAGGTCGGTCTTCCGGAAGTACTCCCGGTTGTGGTCTATCGTGCCGTCTGTGGTCTTCAGGCTGGCGGTCCCCAGCAGCTTGCCGTCGACGAGAATTCTGGCCTTCCCATGTAGGGGGCCATCTTCCCCCGGAGCAACACGGCGGTCCCCTTGAAGCGAAGGTCGAGCGTGGCTCCCTTCCTCTTGCTCTCCAGAAACCCCGCGCCGTGGACGTTCCAGTCCTCGCCGGGGGTCACGTTCTCGGCGTCATAGTCGAGGATGCGGAAGCCTCTGATCGTCTTGGGCTTGCCCGGCCTGCCCGCAGAGAAGGGCCGAGCTTCGCCCTGCGGGCAGTACACGCGGAGAGTGTCGATCCCAGACACCCCGCCTCTCGATGGTGTGATGGTCAGCGTGTGCTGGCCGTTGGCGATGCCCTGCACAAGCACGGTTTCGTGCCCCTGGTCGCCTGGGACAAAGCGGTCGTGGTACATCGGCAGGATCTTGAAGGTGAGCTTGGTCAGATTGTCGGGGAGCTTCTTGTTCCTGAAGAGGAAGCTCTGGCCAAGCCCGCGCAGCCAGTCGACCGACTCCATCCGGATTCTACCTGAGTTGGAGACAAAGTCCGAGTTGATGTCGCCCTCGCCATCGTCGCCGGTGACGGAACCGGTCAACCTGAAGGGCAGGCTCCATTTCGACGCCGCCGACGTGGTGTTCTTGAGGAAGGTGATCGTCCACTCCTCGTCCGGCACGGGATCGGGGCCGATGCCCACGCGGAGCAAGGTGCGCAGGTTGGGTTTCATGGGCGTGTAGGTGAACATCTCCGGGAAGGAGGAGAGCTCCTTGCCATCGAGCCTCACCGAGAACGGCCGGTCGGTGTTCGCGCCGTCGGCCACAGCCACGACTCGGTTGCCGGTGAAAGGCAAGGTGAGGACTCCGTCATCCTCCTCTTCGAGTGTCCTCACTGGCACGCGGCTCACGTTCCGAGGGAAGCGACCTTCGCCGAACGTGGTGGTGCGCACCAGTTCCCGCCCGATCATCTCCGCGAGTAGCGTGTTGCCCTTCTCGTTCAGATGGATGACATCCTTCAGGTAGGTCTTCGGGTCTTCGCCAGTCCTCGCGAGATGCGCCTTCCACATCTTCCGCACGTCGATCAGCATGCAGTCGTACTTCTTCGCGATCCGCCGGAAGCCTTCACTGCGGCGGTCATCGTCCCAGCCGAGAACCGGGTGTTCCTCCGTCCATTTCTTTGCGCCCTCGCCCGAGACCCTAACGTGCGGGGTCCAGATGACGATATCGGCCGTGGTTTCCTCGCGAAGCCGGCGGATCATCTCGTCGACGTACTCAAGCTTGCCGTAGTCGTGGAAGATCACCAGGTCCGGGTACGCCGGATAGAGCAAGGTATTGGCGATGCGCGAGAGCTTGTCCGCCTGATAGCCGCCGACGGCGCGGTTCACGAATCGCATATTCCAGCGGGTATCTGGGAACCGGGTCCTGAGGATTCTGGCGACTGCCAGTGTCCATGGCTGGGCCGTGATGGACTGGCCGTAGAAGAGGATCTTGACCGGTTCGCCAGCGCCGGTATCGCCGTTCAGTTGGCGCATGGTACGCTGGATGTGTCGCACGCTTGCGTTCTCCGCTGCACCCGCAAGAGAGCCAACGCCGACCGCGACGGCCAAGCAGAGCATCCATCCATACCTGTTCATGTGCATCTCCGCTTGTCGTATTCTGCGATCAGCTGCAGGCCGGCCACGGCCGCCGGGCCATTGGTGTCGAGGCTGCTGATGGGGACGCATATGCCATCGCTGGTCTTCCGGTTGCTGAGCACTGCCTTGCGCTGGCCCCCTGCGGTTACTGTAACGGGGCTGTTGGGGGCCCGATTGGCGTGCTCAGTGTGTCGTGTACGAGCGACGGTGCTGCCCCCTTCGGCGACTTCGGCTGGTTCGGACGAGCGCTTGAGATCAGGAACGGCGGCGTGACCAGAATCGTGAAGACCGTGTATCACGACTGAAACCACTGTTGCGCGTGGCATCCCTGCCTGCCGGGTGTATCGTGGGTTTCCTATTAGGCCGGGAGTCAGTCTCCCGCGGAGGAATACCGAGCTGGTTGCTCATAAAGGAAGGATGGCTTGGCCATGACACAGAGTCTGCTCATCGTTGTGGGGCTTGCCCTTCTGCTCGTTGGGGGAGGCATGTCTGTCACCAGTCGCCCGATCTCCGAGGATGAAGCCATACAGGGCGCAGCCGGCATGACGACGGGAAGCGACGGGCAGCAGATGTACACGATTACTGGTGCGGAAGCACACAGCGCACTCAGTCAACGGCAGGAGACAAACTCCAGCAACGCGAGCAGGAAGCAACTGGGAGGCGTTCTTGCCGCCTCGGGCGTGGTCTTGCTCCTTGCCGGACTGGCCATGTTTGGCGCAAAGCTCGGGGGCCGGGAGCCCGTGGTTCGCTGATCGTCACGGACCGCCCCTCCCTGGACGGCGGCATGTCAGGCCAGGGCGCGAGCCCGGAGCCACGCTCACTTTGCGGCCTCGCCAGGACAGTGCCTCTTCTCCGACCTCGCTGCATCACCAGGCTGGCGCCTTCCTTGGGATATGCCGGCGCCCTGGCGGGGGCTCCGTTCCATCTCCCTGTCCACCACGGGTTCGCACCCGTGGCTACGATATGCCGCCTCCTGGGGAGGCCCCGGAGCTTCCCTCCCGAGTCTCAGTTCCCTGCCCCAGGCTTGCCTCGAACGTGTAGCAGTAGGATGTATGAAGCGGAACTGGGGAGTTGGGGTTGTCAAGATACCCGTCGCTTCCAGTCTGCCAATGCTCTGCACCACGTTCGAATGCATAGCATTCCTCCCTCTTCTTGGGTGCAGAATCCGATACTGCTGCTTTGTGCAAGACACTCTGTGGAATTGTGCGATGGTATGGGCCATACTCGCATTGGGTGTCAGTGATCCCAGGGAGCCCGTCATGCCAAGGCCAATCCGGCGATTCGTCGTAGTTCTGTCCGTCGCTGTCGCGGTGCAGGGGCTCGCGGTGTTGGGGGCAGATACCCCTCGGCTGCGGGTGCTGCTTCTCACGGGCAGCAACAACCACAACTGGCGGGAGACAACGCCTGTCCTCAGGGCCATCCTGGAGGACAGCGGGCGCTTTGTGGTGACCGTCACCGAGAAGCCCGAGGAGTCCACCGGGGCCGACTTCGCGCGCCACGATGTGCTGTTGAGCAACTGGAACAACTTCGGGGCGAAGGGAGGGCAGGGCGATTGGCCACAGGAGATGCGGGCGGCGTTCCTGGACTATGTGAGGAAGGGCGGCGGTTTCGTGGTTGTACACGCTGGCGGCTCCATGTTTGCCGAGTGGCAGGAGTTCCAACAACTCATCGCCGCCACCTGGGGCAAGGGCACGGGGCATGGACCGA
>JABGQJ010000234.1:7092-10351 GCA_018648945.1 Victivallales bacterium | reverse complement strand
AATGACGCTGAGGTCGACCTGCATTTCAGTTCACCGCGCTATGCGGACCAGGTCACCCGAGTTGAGGAAGGCTGGTTCAAGCACCTCGAGAAGTTCGTCGATCAGGGCGTCGATTTCTTCAAGCAGGATGGGGCTTACCAGGTACTGGATCATCCGGACCGTTACTGGGGGAACGGCATGTCGGATCGTGAAATGCACAACATCTATCCACTTTTCTACGCCCGCCAGATGCTCCAGGGATTCGAGGAACACACTGGGCGACGAGGCCTGACTTTCACCCCTTGTGGATGGGCCGGCTTTCAGGCCTGGGCGGGAACATGGACGGGCGATACCGGGGGCAGATTGCCCACGTTGGGGGCCATGCTGAACACGGCGCTGGCCGGGCACAGCTGGGCGACCAATGACATGGAGGTGACCAAGAAGGAGGCCCTGCATTTCGGCTACCTGCTGCCATGGGCCCAGATCAACTCCTGGAACTACTTCCGCATGCCGTGGGTGCAGGGCGAGGACCTGCTGTCTGCGCACCGCTTCTACTCTCGTCTGCGGGCTCGCCTCATCCCGTTCATCTACTCCCACGCCTACCAGGCCACCCAGACGGGCTACCCCCTGATCGCCCCCTTGGCGCTGGCCTACCAGAACGATCCGGAGGTGCGGGATATTCTGCTGCAGTTCCTGCTCGGGCGCGACTTGATGGTCTGCGCCTTCGAGCGCGAGGTGTACTTCCCCGCTGGGCGCTGGAAGGACATCTGGACTGGCGAAGTGATGGCGGGCGAGCAACATGCGACCATTTCGTGGTCGAGTGCCCACGGCGGTGGACTCTACTTGCGCGAGGGAGGCATCGTCCCGCTTGGCCCCCTGATGCAGTACCGCGGCGAGAAGCCTGTGGACGAGGTCGAGCTTCACATCTTCCCAGCTGCCGAGACCAGTTCGTTCACGTTCTACGAGGACGATGGGGTTTCACTGGCCCACCGGGACGGAGCCTACGCCACCACCGAAATCCAGGCCATGCAGGAGGGCGCAACCGTCCGCATCCGCATTGGCGAGGCGGTGGGCGAGCACCAGGCCCACCAGGAGAAGCGTTGCTGGTCGCTGGCCGTGGCCCTCGACGGGCAGCCCAGTGGGGTGAATGTCGATGGCGAGGCCCTTGGCGAAGACGAGTGGCACTTCGACCCCCGCCGGGGGGAGTTGCTGGTATCCCCTCTCCCTGGCCCCATGTCAGTGGAGATTTCTCTTTAGCCAAGCCCATTCCCGAGCCATCGCTTGCCTTGTGCCTCCCGAGGGGCAAAGTAGGAGCGAGAAGAACGCCCGCACGGGGCGTTGGCTGTCGGGGGGGCACACGCGACCGAATGGAGGTTCTTCCGATGAGAGACGACCTTACCGCCACCTCGTTCACTCTGCGTTCCCGGTACATGCGGCGGCTCCTGCCCCTGCTTGGCTTGAGTGTCCTGCTCCTCTTTGGCTGCAAGAAGAAGGACAAGGAGGAGGCCAGCGACGGCGGCGGCGGCGGCGACCCCGGAATGATGGCCGGCGAAGGCGGCATGATGGAGGGTGAGCAAGGGCGCGAGGGAATGATGGGCGGCCCCGGCGAGGGCGGCATGGAGGGCGACCCCGGAATGATGGCCGGCGAGGGCGGCATGATGGAGGGCGAGCAAGGGCGCGAAGGGATGATGGGCGAACCCGGGATGATGGAGGGCGGCATGCAGGGCGAGCCCGGGATGGCGGGGGACCCAGGGATGATGGCTGGCGAAGGCGGCATGATGCAGGGGGGGGGAATCACGGGGCCCCACGTTTGCCGTGGACCTATGGGTCACTTGCTGGTGAACATCAAACGGGATGGCACAATCGATGCCGGGCTACTCAAGGGCAAGTACCGGTTGGGGGGCAACAACAGCCTCACCTTGAGCCTGTTCGGGAAGGCAAACATGCAGGGCACCATGCAGCGGTCCCCCACGGGATTCCGGTTCGCAGCCCAGGCCGGCGGCATATCGCTGGAGTTTGTGCGCGTGGCCCCGTTCCAAAACCTGCAGCAACTGAGCGGCAACTGGATGCTGGAAACGTCCGTCATGTTTGGCCCTGGTCAGAAGCCAGCAGTCGAAGGCGGGAAGAAGAAGGCGTGCACGATCAGTAACGGCACCATCTCCTGGGGGCTCACGCCCGATCCGGCAAAGAGCCAGCCCTTTGCCGCGGCGCCCAGCGGCAAAGGCCGCTTCGACAGGCCGGCGTACGGCAAGACCCCCGCCAAGCGCTGCGCTATCTACCTCGGTGGCAAGCTGATGGTTCTGCGGCATATGAAAGACGAGAGTGGCGTGGTCCGCTACTTCGTGTTCGTGAAGCGAGCGGCCTAGCCTGGATTACCCACGCGAATCTACTGCGGACCCGGATTGCACTGCATCTCAGCCCGTTGCGCCAGAACGCCGACCTTGACGGGCTCCAACACGCCTGCGCCCGGCAACCTGGCACAACGATCTGATCCACAGCACACTACGCGTTCTCCCTACGAAGCACGTGGATAATCCAGCCTAGCCCATAGGCCGAACCAATCCCGCACGGGCGCCCCCCCATCTGGCACCATGGCAGCTCTGTGCTTGGTTTGCTCGATTGGCCGTCTTTTCCTGAGGTCCTCAAGGGACGACCACAGGGACGCCGTAGCACTGAGGGTACCGAAGGGAGACTTGCCGAATCTTGCGACTGGTGCCATTGTAGGACACTCTTGTGGCGGAAAGCCCCCCCCAGCCAAGGGGCGACCGTTCTCCACAAGACCGTCCGGCAGCGGGGGCTCGCCCTGGCTGTCCCAACCGGCCGGATCGTCCGCTCATCCGAAGGCCCCCATATGCCCGTTGACAGGCCAGAACTGTTGAACCACCCGCGCATGGGCTTGCTGCGTGCGTTCCTGGCCTCCTTTCTCTCCATGGGGTCACTGGTTCTGGTCGCTCTGTACCTGGGTGTCTACTACGAAAGACAGAATGACCGCAGGATTCTGTTAGCCAATGAGCAGCAGAACGTCACGCTCCGCCATGAGCTTGGTTCCCGTGCACTCAACGGTGTCTTCCCCGACCTTCGGTTTCTCGCTCACCAGAACGAACTGATGGATCTTCTGGAAGCAGATACCCCCGCGAACCGAGCGAGGGTGTGCCAGGAGTACTTGGAGCTTAGCAGGCACAAGGGGATCTATGATCAGGTGCGGTATATCGACGAGCAGGGCATGGAGCTGTGCCGGGTGGATTTCCGCGATGGCGACCCCGTCAGTGTGCCGAGGGAG
>JABGQJ010000234.1:0-6992 GCA_018648945.1 Victivallales bacterium | reverse complement strand
TCGTGCTGAACTACCTGGGGCGGACGATCCGCCGCTCGATGCAGGAGATGGCGTGCCCCAACATCGCCAGCGTTGTCCTGCTCAACCAGGACGGCTACTTCCTGCTGGGGCGGGACCGAAGCGAGGAGTGGGGATTCATGTACCCCGACCGCAGGGAGAAGCGCTTCCAGGCCGAGTTCCCGGCGGCCTGGGAGAGGATGGAGCAGGCAGAAACGGGGCAGTTCATCACCGACAGCGGGGTCTTCACCTTTGCCGTGATCCGGCCGCTTCCCGAGGGGGCTATTTCCACCACCGGGTATCGTCTGGCGAACGACAATGCGCAGCGACAGAGAATGGACGCAGGGGGGTGGCGTCTGGTGCTGGTGTCGCTGATCCCGACCGAGATCCTGCGCGTCCATGCCAGCGGGTTGGTGCGCAACGCCGCCGCGATTGCCGCCATTCTCCTGCTCATCACCGGGGCCGCCTCCTATGCCGTTTCCCGCACCGTCATGCGGCGCAAGATCAGCCAGTTGATGATCGCCCACATGGCGAATCACGACGCGTTGACCAACCTGCCCAACCGCCACCTCTTCATGGACCGACTGACTCAGACGCGCCACATGGCCATGCGGTACGGGCGCCGCTTCGCCCTCCTGTTCCTGGACCTCGACGGCTTCAAGACAGTCAACGACACCCTGGGACACGAAAGTGGTGACGAGGTGCTTCGGCAAGTGGCGGATCGACTCAGGGCGGCCGTCCGCACATCCGACACCGTCGCCCGCCTTGGTGGGGACGAGTTCACCGTCATCGTCCAGGAACTCGGCAATCTGTCTGCCGCCGAAGTGGTCGCCAGCAAGGCCATCGACGCCTTGGGGGAGCCGTTCCTACTGGGCGAGGGCGAGGCGCGGATCGGGGTCAGCATCGGCATCGCCGTCTTCACAGCTGCAGGGCAGGAGACCCCTGACGACATGGTGCGAATGGCCGACAGTGCCATGTATGTCGCCAAGAGGGTCGGCAAGAACACCTTCCGGTTCTTCGCTCCGAACGAGGCGGTGCCGGAGTAGCCCCTGCCTGGGGCGCGCTTCGCGGGCACCCAGGCGTTGCGGTGCCCAGCCCCGGAACCGTTGCGGGTCCGCGACCATCTTCCCGCGATGGTGGCGGCAAGCGGCGAGATGTCGTCTCAGCGATTGCATTTGCGGGCGCAGGCGCGAGACTACCCGGCGGTCTCCCCCAACCAAGAGTCCCCATGCCCGACTGCCCAGAATCTGTCAACCCGCCGCATCTTCGCTGGAACTACGCGATCCATGTCCTGGATGGCGGACTGTACATGGGCTCGCAGGCCGTCCTGAATGCCAACACCGTGCTGACCACCGCGATCGCGGCGTTCGGCGGCCCGGCGTGGCTGATTGCGCTCATGCCTTCCATGATGGTGCTTGGCGTCTGTGGGATGCCGGTGTTCACCGCGCATCGTCTGGACCGGCTTACCCGTTCCATGCCCTTGTTGCTGACGACGGGGGTCTGCCAGCGAATCCCCCTGCTGGTCATTGGCTTGGTGCTTCTACGCTATCCGGACCAGCCGGCATTGCTGTGCGCGGTCCTCGCCATCGGCCATCTGGTGTCTGGCATCTGCTGCGGCATCGGTCTGCCCGCCTGGCTTGAGCTGTTGAGCCACACCGTCCCCCCGCGCCGCCGATCGTCGGTCTTTGCCAACCGCTATCTGATCGGCAGCGGCATGGGACTGGCCGGCGGTTGGTTGGTCAAACGGACGCTGGAGGACCATCCCGGCGCGGCAGGCTATGGCATCCTGCACCTGTGGGCGTTTGGCATTCTCGTCCTATCCTACCTGTTCTTCGCCGCTTTGCGGGAGACGCCCCGGAAGGCCCAACCGGAGCATACACACCTATCGCTGCTGGCCAATCTGCGGGAGATGCCCGGATTGGTGGCCCGCTACCCGCAGTTTGGGATCTACCTGGCCATTTCGGCCCTGGCCAATGGCGCGATGTTCATCGCGCCGTTCCTGGCCCTCCATTCTCTGAAGGTCCTGGGCAAGTCCGACAGCTATGTCGGCATTTTCGTGGCAGCGCAGATGGTGGGGGGAGTCTGCGGCAATGTGCTTTCGGGATGGCTTGGGGATCGACGCGGCGGCAAGCTGGTTCTGGTGGTCAGCCAAGGGGCATTGATGGCAACTGTGCTGGCCGCCTTCGCCGCCCGTATCCCGATCATCTGTTGGCTGGCATTCTTCGGCCTTGGCTTCGTGCTTGGCACACGCAAAGTGGGCAGCAGCACGCTTCTGCTGGAGGTCGTCCCGGCCGAGCGCCGGTCCACGGCACTGGCCGTGGCCGGTCTGGTCCAGGTTGGCAGCCTGCTGGCCTGTTCGGGCTTGAGCGCTTTGCTCTGGGCAGGCGGAGGCCTGACACCGTTGGTCGGAATGGCCCTGGTTGCCGCTGCTCTGACCTTGCGGCGGCTGACCCGCCTGCGGGATCCGCGCCACCTTGACGCCGTCGCCAGAACCGTCTAACGTGCGGGCTGCCAGCTACCCACATCCTGGAGCGCTCCCATGTCGCTATTTCGCCTGCTTCGCGCGGTCATCCTCCTGCCCCTGGCCCTTCACGCGCAGACCAATCGGATTGTCAATGGCGACTTTGCCGATGGGACCCATGCCCCATGGCACTGGCACCATGAGAAGGAAGCCCGCGCCACCGGCGGAATTGATGCCAAGGGCGGCATCGGTGGCTCTCCCGCGTTGCGGGTGCAGGTGACGGCTGCGCAGAATGCGAACCATGTACAGCTTGGCTGCCCTTTTGCCGCAGCCGAGATCGAGACCGGACAGGTCTATGAAGTGCGGTTCCAGATTCGGGCCGTGCCGGCGCGAGCGTGCAGTGTCCACATCCTCGGTGCCCGCAAGCCCTGGACCAACGCCGGCCTCCGGCAGAAGGTGCAGGCCACCCCCGAATGGCGGGAGCAGGTGTTCCGTTTCCGCGCCAAGCGCCCAGAGCAGAAGAGGGTGAAGCTGGACTTCTTCCTTGGCGACGCCGTTGGGGAGACGTGGCTCGACAATGTCTCTCTTCGTCCCTTCGAGCCGCCGAAGAACATGGCGGTTGCTGCCCATTCCCTAGCCTCGGGACGCTCTCGCCTGGGGTTGGCTGCGGACGGCTCCGTGGCGGTACTCACCGACGTCAAGACGAAAGCGGTGCTGGTCGGCGGCATCCAGCCCTCCCCCGCGTTCGAGCTGCGCCTGGAGATCCCCGGCCAGGAGGGCGTGGATCGCAGTAGCAGCGAAGCGAGGGCCGTCGTGACCCAGGCCAGGGGGCCTGACGCGGGTATCGTCACGGTCTACACCTTCGCGGATATGACGGTGCGCACGCGCGTGCGACCCATTCCCGGCGGGCTCTTCGACTTCGGCCTGGAAGTGGACAACCGCAGCCCGTTTGCAGTCACCGGCGTGCGCTACCCGATCCTCCACAGCCCCGAGAAGCTGGGGCCGGATTCAGCCGATGACCGCATTCTCTACCCACGTTGCGACGGTGGGCTGATCGAGGACCCGAGGCGGACCATGGGTGGCCAGTCGCTAAGCGAGACCTACCCCGGCCCGCTTTCCTGTCAGCTCATGACCTACCACGACACCCAGGCCGGCGTCTATCTCGCCACCTACGACGCGGCGGGGCACCCCAAGCGGTTCAGCGTGAGCATGGCGCTGGATTGCGAGCTGTCTGTCCAGCACCTGTTTCCCATCGCTCCCGGTAAGGGCATCCGCATCGCCTACCCCACTGTCCTCGGGGTCTTCTCCGGCGATTGGTATGCCGCAGCCGAGATCTACCGACGCTGGACCCGGAAGCAGCCGTGGTGCGCCACCCCGCTGAGCAAGCGCCAGGATACCCCGGCGTGGCTCAAGAAAGGCGGCATCGTCACCTGCTACAACCCGCGTGCTCGCACCAAGGACGGGAAACCCCGCTTCACCGACGAGGGGTTGCGGGCGTTCTGCGACACCTTCAGCCGCGACTTCGGGCTCCCGGCGATTCCCAACAATCGAGGCTGGGAGCAGTTCGGCGAGTGGTGCGGCCAGGAGTACCTGCCCCCCTATCCCGACGATGCCGCCTTCGCCCGCCAGGCAGGGATCATCCGGGATGCGGGTGGCCAAGGCATGATCATGCTCTCCGGTTGGCGCTGGACGATCGACAAGCCGCTGCCGGGCGGCACAGTCCACTCCAACCAGGAGCGGTTCGACCGCGAGATTATCAAGCACGTGACCCACGCTGCCGACGGCAAGACGCCCCTCGTGAAATCCTCCACCAAGGAGAACGACTGGCACGGTGCCAAGTACGCTCGCCTCTGCCCGGCCACGCCCTTTGCCGAGCAGACGGCGGTCGAGGTCGCCGCCCACTGCGCCAAGGCCGGGTACCCGATCATCCACTTCGACCAGGAAGTGAGCGGCCCCGCCTCGACCAGCTTCTGCGGTCATCCCGGCCATGGTCACGCTCCCGGTTACGGGCCCTGGATGCATCAGGCCATGGCCAGGCTCTACACCCGCCTGCGAGCGGAATGCGCTCCTCTGAACCCCGACTTCGCGCTCTCCATGGAGGAGCCCAACGAACTGTACCTTCCCTGGCTCAATCTCTGCCAGTCCCGCCCCAACGGCATTACCAACGAGTTCCCCATGCGCCCGCCGATCAAGCGCGTGGTGCCCCTGTTCTCCTACCTCTATCACGACTATCTCGTGGGTTGGGTTGCCTTCTATCCCTGGCGCAGCGCCGGGCGGCCCCGGATCACCGTTGCGAAGGGGTTTGCCGCTGGCATGATGCCAGGGCTGCACATCGAGTCCACCTACCGGTACAAGCCGGAGGAGAAGGCCCGGTTCAATGCCTTCCTGCGGGCCTGCTGCGAGTTCTATGCAGGGGAAGGGCACGAGGCGCTGCTCTACGGCCGCATGGAGGCCCCACTGCACATCGTCGTGCCCCAGCGCACGTTCAACCTCGGCAAGCGCGGTATCATGCGCGTGCCCGCTGTCTACCACAGCCTCTGGCTCCTGCCCGATGGAGGCCGTTGCGTCACGCTTTTCAATCCCGAGACGCAGGAACACCGCCTGGACGTGCCTGGCGTCGGTGCCGTTGTCGTGCCGGCTCTGGGTGCCCGGCTGGTGCCGCTCCCCCGGATCTGAAATCCTGGGTAGTCGGTCACCAATCCCCAGAGCGCCCGGTGTGGCCCGTGGCACTGGTGGCAAGCCCCCCTCCCACTGGTTGGCCGACGTCAATCAGGAGATCGTGGAGATGCCAGACGGGGAGAGAACGCATGTGCATCTCCACGCCGGGCCCAGTCCCGGTAGTCTCGCCACGCTGACCGCGTGGTCCCTCGGCGAACCGTCTCGGCAGGACGTCGCCGGGGCGCTCGCCTCGGATGCTCTCAGAGCGAAACCGCCCGGCTACTGCTGCCTTTGGGCTGGCAATGGGCGGGGCCAAACCTACATTATGGGCTCATCGGGCCAGCTTAGCTCAGTTGGTAGAGCACTTGACTTGTAATCAGGCGGTCGTCGGTTCGAATCCGACAGCTGGCTCCAGCTCTCCTCCCCGCGTCGCGGTTGCCTTCGACGCCGGTAGCAGATTCCAGGGGAACTACCATGCCGAACCAACCGCAGCTTCCCAGGCGTGTCCTGGGGCGGACCGGGCTTGAGCTTAGTGTCCTTGGCTTGGGTGGGTTTCACCAGGTCGAGACGTTGCAGGCTGAGCTGGATGCGATTCTCGGCGGCTACCTGGCGGCAGGCGGGAACTACATCGAGACGGCGCGCAGCTATGGCGGCGGCGCGAGCGAGGTGAAGCTCGGGCGGGCGTTGGCAGGGGTGGACCGCAGGAGCTATGTGCTGGCGTCGAAGACCTCGGAGCGGAGCGAAGAGGGAGCATGGCGCCAACTGAACGAGTCGCTGGAAGCTCTGGGGACAGATTTCCTGGACCTCTACTTCCTGCACAACATCGGCGACCCGGCGGCGCTGGACGCGATCTGCGCGCCGACTGGGGCTCTGCGGGCCTTTGAGCGGGCGCTGGATCAGGGAATGGTCCGGCACCTCGCCATGAGTTCACACTGGCCGGCCATGTACCTGACGGCGTTGGGGCGCCTGCCTATTGAGGCCGCCCTGATCTGGGGCAACTACCTGGATTTCTGCAACTTCCCGGAGATTCCCCGCGAGGTGCTCCCCGGTTTGCGCGAGCAGGGAGTCGGCATCCTCTTCATGAAACCCGTGGCGGATGGCTTCCTCTACCGCTCGCCCGAACTGGCCTTCCGCTACGCGCTGGGCCAGGACGTGGATTGCATGGTGTCGGGTTTCAACTCCATGGAGATGTTGAAGACCGATGTCGCCTGCTGCCTGACCGACCAGACCCCCGGAGCCGAGGAGGTAGCGCAGATTCTGGCCGAGGCACCCGAGTTGGGGGACTATGTCTGCCGCCAGTGTACCAAGTGCACCGTGCTTGCAGACGCGGAAGGCGAGGCCCTGAAGCGGATCTTCGAGCTGGAGGGCAAAGTGGACCGCCAGATGAGCACCGGGCGACAGACCACGGCGGCTCAGTACGCGTTGGCCGAACGGCTCAAGGGGTGGTTTGGTTCGGCAGGCCGGGCCCGCGAGTTGTACGCGGAGCTGCCAATGCAGGCACCCGCCTGCGCGGGTCTGCCACGGCAAGCCTGTCGGTACGGTCTGGACATCGGGCGCAAGCTGGCCATCGCGGATGCCAAGCTCCAGGGCGGCGACGCCCTGCGCCTACTCTAGCCTGGATTACTCACGCGGAGTGAGTGAGGCCCGATTCCCCGGCGATGGGCAGTACCGACCTACCAAAACCAGCGTGCGCTGATCTGCGCCACCTGCTATTGGTTCGCAAAGACGCGCTTGAGGAGGGCGGTGGTGCGGGCGGCGGGATTCTCCCGGATGTCCTTCCCCATCTCGCCGAGCTTGCTGAACAAGCCGGTGAGGGCCTTGTCGGTCACGTATTTCTCCAACGAGAAGTCGGGCTTGCTGGTGAGGGGGATGGCGT
>JABGQJ010000233.1 GCA_018648945.1 Victivallales bacterium | reverse complement strand
TCTGTTTATCACTGACCCGGCACGACAGTCGGTCATCGTCGTTGATCTGGAAAGCGTGACCGTGGAAGACACCATCGAACTGGACTTCGCCCCCGCCGGCCTCGCCTGGACCGGCTTCAGCGAAGACGGCCACGACCACCGTCACGGCGACGGCGGACGAGCGCAGCAACAGCGTGGTGGTACGGGCCTCGGAAGAACTGATGCCACAGATCGCCAAGCTGGTGGAAGCGGTGGACGTGCCCACGGAGGACGACGCGGTGGTGGATGTCTTCCCGCTGAAGTATGCGGACGCGGACGATGTGGTCGAGGTCCTCGAGAAGATCTACCCCAGCGATACCACGAGCAACGCGAACACGTCCGGCCAGCGCCGGTTCAGCATGTTCGGACGCAGCAGTCGGCAGCCCCAGACAACCAGCGGAAGTTCCTTGGGCGAAGCGGAAGTGTCGGTAGTGGCCGATTCGAGGACGAACTCGGTGGTAGTGAGCGCCTCCCCGATCACTCTAACAGCGGTCGGCAAGGTGATCGAGAAGCTGGACGAAACCCCGAAGAACGTGACCCAGGTCTACATCTACCGGATCGAGAATGCCGATCTGGAGAATCTGAAGGAGATTTTGGAAGGGATGTTTGACGACATCGAAGATACCGGCACGACAACGAACCTGGCGCCTGGCGGCGGGTCAGCCCGCACTGGCGGCGCCACGGGCCGCCGGAACTGACCCCATTTCCCCATTTCACTCCAAAGGAGTTAGGACGATGAAACACCGAATCGCAGGCCTTGCCGCCGCACTTCTGAGCGCGCTTCTTCTCGCCCAGGACACGCCGAAGGTTCCGATGGTCACCGAGGCCTCTGAACAGCGCAGACTGGGCGCGGCCCATTTCGAGATCGACGAAGACTCGAAGACCCTGATCGTCACCACCGACGCGGAAACCAATGAGACGATCATGCGGATCGTCGCGCAACTGGACCAGCCCGTGCCCCAGGCCTTGATCAATGTGCTATTCCTTGAGGTCACCTACGGGGACGACCTGGACATCGGCACGGAGTTCAAGTACTCGGCCACCAAGGAGGATGGGGACACGCACGATCTCACCTCCCTCTTCGGGCTGGAGGGCCTCGCCGAAGGCGGAGCCGTGGCCCTGATCGATGGCGACCTGACCGCAACCCTCAAGGCGCTGGCCACCAAGACCAAGCTGGAGGTACTCTCCCGGCCTTCGATCATGGCCCGGAACAACGAGGAATCGACCATCACCATCGGCGCGGAAGTACCTTTCATCAAGAACAGCCAGATCACCGACGCGGGCGGCGTTCTTAACACGGTGGAGTACGAGGACATCGGCATCATCCTCAAAGTCACCCCGCACATCAGCGCGGACGGCATGGTGGAGATGGAGGTCGCGCCGGAGATCTCGACGATCGCGGAGGAGACGGTGCAGATTTCGGAAAGCGTGAACGCGCCCACCTTCGCCAAACGTTCGGCGGAGACACGGGTGGTGGTGCCCAACGGCAAGACCGTGGTGATTGGCGGCCTGATGGAGGACCAGGAGCGGGAAGAAATCCGCAAGGTGCCGCTGCTTGGCAGCATCCCCCTCGTTGGCCGTCTATTCAGACGGACAATCAAGGAGAAGACCAAGACCGAACTACTCGTGTTCCTGACCCCCCATGTGGTCACGGGTGCGACTGCCCCTGGCCTCGTCGAGTCGCAGAAGAAGGCAGCTGGGATCGACCAGTCGGTCGACGCGGCGATGCTGCAACGGTATCTTGGCGGTGCCATCCCGGTGACCGGGCCGGGGGTCGGACACCTGAGACCTGTGAAAAAGACGGCTGAAAAATGAGCAAACGGAACCATCTGGTCTACCTCCTGCTGGCCATCGTCTGGTTGGCGTTGGTGGCGTTGCAGGTGGCGGAACACCGAGCGTTCAGGAAGAGCTCGGAAGAATCTCTACAACGCCATGCACTGGATCTCTCGAACGCGCTGGGCGTGGTGATCCGCACCCAGCGTCGCTTCGGCACCGTGTCGAAGGACCGCTTGGCGAGCGCCTTGCAGGGCCTGGCCGAGAGCGAAGAGGTGTTGGGGATCATGCTCTTCAACCCGGTGGGCGGGGCCATCGCCAGCGCTGGGGAACCGATGGATGCGGACCTGGGACACAAGCCTCCGGGCGCGGTCTTGTGGGGACCGGACACGCTGACCGTCGTGGAACTGGCTGAGTTTGGCCCGGAGCCACAGACTGGCGACCCGAGCCGTCAGACCGAGAGCACGTTGCTGATCGAGAGGCGCGCGCCGCGACCCGGGGGGGGACGCCGTCCGCCCAAGGAGGGCGAAAGCGGGGACAAGGAGGATCTCCAGGCGAAACCGCCGCCCGAGCCAAGCGATGGCACCAGTGCCGTGCGCCCGGACGGACCGGGACGAGGACGCCACGGGGACCGTCGCCGAGGACCGGGCTGGAGCCCAGAAACCCGTGAGCGCTTCAGGAAATGGGCGGAGGCCTCGCGCGAAGGCAAAGCACCCCCATACCCGCCCTGGATGACTGGCGAGGAATACCAGACGATGTTCAAGGAGCAGGGACTGCACAAGCTGGCCTTCCGGCTTTCGGCCAGGGATGTGCTGGCAGCCATCCGTGGCGATTCCCGTCAGCGCCACTACCTGGTGGCAATCGGCCTGGTGGCGGTGGGGGGCTTGGCCCTGCTCTACCGGCAAATGAGCCGCAGCTCCCAGCTTGGCCTGCAACTCGTACGAGCCGAGGCGATGAACAACCACTTGCGCGAGATGAACCTCTCGGCCGCCGGACTGGCCCATGAGACGCGCAACCCGCTGAATGTGGTGCGCGGCTTGGCTCAATTGCTGGCCAAGGAACCGGACGATGCGGTCAAGGCCCGAGCGACATCCGAGCGAATCGTCGGCGAGGTGGACCGAGTGAGCAACCGGCTGAACGAGTTCATCGCCTACTCCAAACCCCGCGAACCCGTGCTGGCACCGGTCGATCTTCGGGCGCTGGTGGAGGAGCTGGGCGAGACACTGGCCTCGGATTGCGAGGAGCTCGAGGCCCAGTGGCGCAACGACCTCGCGGCAGTGGAAGTGGCGGCGGACGAGGGCATGCTCCGTCAGGTCCTCTTCAACATTCTCATCAACGCCCTTCAGGCCATCCCCGAGCAGGGGGTGATCCGGATCTCGTCCGAGACAGGGGAGCGCGGCGGCGAACTGACCATCCGCATCGCCGACAGTGGACCCGGCGTCCCCGAGGACATCTCCGGCGATGTCTTCCGACCGTACGTATCGGCCCGCGACAAGGGCACGGGACTGGGCCTCGCCGTCGTGCGCCAGATCATCCTTGCCCATCACTGGCAAATCCACTATGGGGTCTCCGACGATCTCGGCGGCGCGGAGTTCTCCGTGACCAACATACGCATCACCAACGGAGGCTGATCGCACAGACAATGGCCCAAACCACCCCATACACAGTCCTGGTAGTCGACGACGATGCGGGCCAACGCGGTCTGCTGGTGGATTTTCTGGCCCATCAGGGCTTCCGGACCATTCCTGCCGAATCCGGCGAGGAGGCCCTCTCCCTGCTGGCCAAGGAGGCGCCGGACCTGATGATCTCCGATGTGCGCATGCCCGGCATGACCGGGCTCGATGCCCTGCGCGAGGCCCGGACCACCCACCCCACACTGCCAGTCCTGCTGGTGACCGGCTATGCCGATGTTCGCGATGCGGTTGTGGCCATGCGAGACGGGGCGGTGGACTACCTGGAGAAACCCATCGACCTGGACGAACTCCGACGCCTGGTGTACCGCATCCTTGGCGTGGCGGAGCGCGCCCCCGCGGCGGTCGATCTGCCGCCGCTCCCGGCCGGCGTGGTGTGCGCGAGCCCGGCCATGTTCCACGCCTTCGAGGAGGCGGCCCTGGTCGCCCCCAGCGAGGCACGGGTGTTGCTCACTGGCGAAAGCGGAACGGGCAAGGAAGTAGTCGCCCAACTGATCCACAGTTGGAGTACCCGCGCAGCAGGTGCTCTGGTGACGGTGAACTGCGCCGCGATTCCGGAGAACCTCCTGGAATCCGAGTTCTTCGGCCATGAACGAGGAGCCTTCACGGGGGCGGTGAACCAGCGCGTGGGGCGATTCGAGGAGGCCTCGGGCGGGACCATCTTCCTCGACGAAGTCGGGGAGATCCCCCTTTCGCTCCAGGCCAAGCTCCTGCGGGTGGTGCAGGAAGGTGCCTACCAGCGGATTGGTGGCAACCAGGAGCGCCGCAGCGACGCCCGAATCGTCGCCGCCACCAACCGGGATCTGGATCAGGAGGTGGAGGCCGGCCGGTTCCGCCAGGATCTCTACTACCGCCTGAATGTCATCGAGATTTGCCTGGCCCCGCTGAGCGAGCGAGCCGAGGATATCGTGCCTCTGGCCATGGCATTCGCGGAGGGCTACGGCGGCGCTGGGCCTTCTCGACTGGCCCCCCAGACCATCGAGGTGCTGACCCGCTACCCTTGGCCCGGCAACGTGCGCGAACTCCAGAATGCCATCGAACGAGCCACCCTCATGTCGCGCGGCGGCATCATCCTCCCGGAACACCTCCCCACCCGGGTCGTGCGCGAAGCGAGGGATGCTCCGGCTCCCTCGGCGGCGGCGGCACCCGAGGGGCAGACCATCGAGGATCTCGAACGGGAGGCCATCCGGCGCGCGCTCCGCGAGCACAAACACAACCGCACCCGCGCTGCCAAGGGCCTGGGGATCAGTCGCCGGACACTTATCTACCGATTGCGCCGCTATGCCGACGAAGGCTATGATCTTGATGCCGAATGAGAGCGGGGCAGCGGGCAATCCCATGGCTGGTCTCTTGACGCCTCAACCCAGCGGCGATAGACTGTGCGGACCTTCTGGCTTGTCCCCCAGGAAAACCTGGCAAGCGTAGACTGCGCACCGCTGTTTTGCAGGCGAGGACCTGAACGCATGGCTAAACTTGAGATTCTCGAAGGGCCCGATGCCGGCCGCAAATACGAAGTTGAAGGGGGCAGGCTCATCATCGGGCGGGGAGACGAATGCGACATTCGCCTGAATCAAGGGAGCATCTCCCGCCAACACGCGGTACTCGACTACATCAACGGCTCCTGGTATGTGGAAGATCTGGGTAGCCAGAACGGCGTCTTCATCGAAGGCGAGAAGGTGGATCGAGCCGAGGTCCCTGCCTCGATCAATATCCAGTTCGGCACCATCATGACTGCCTTCGACCCGGACTTCGGCGGCGACACGATGTCCCTCACCATGGACTCGGTCGATGGCGAGGATGAGTTTGCGGAGGAAGCCGAGGAGTCGATCGGCGCAGAAGCGATCAGCGCGATCCGTGACATGGGGCGCGTCTACGGGATGATCGAGGAGGAATTCGGGCAAGTCATCATCGGCCAGCGAGCAGTGCTTGAGGAACTGCTGGTGGCGATCGCGGCTGGCGGCCACGTGTTGATGATCGGGCTGCCGGGCCTGGCCAAGACCTTGATGGTCAGTACACTCGCGGAAGTCCTCCGCCTCAAGTTCAAGCGCATCCAGTTTACCCCCGACCTGATGCCCTCGGACATCATCGGCACCGATGTGCTGGAGATCGACGAGCAGACCAGCCAGAAGACCTTCCGCTTCATCCGCGGTCCCATCTTCACCAACTTGCTGCTAGCGGACGAGATCAACCGGACGCCGCCGAAGACCCAGGCTGCCTTGCTGGAGGCCATGCAGGAGCGCCAGGTGACGGTCGCCAATCACGTCTTCCCATTGCCTCCCCCGTTCTTCGTGTTGGCCACGCAGAACCCGCTGGAGCAGGAGGGCACCTACCCGTTGCCCGAAGCGCAGCTCGACCGCTTCATGTTCAACATCATCGTCGACTATCCCAATGCCGACGAGGAAGAGCGGATCGTGGCGGCAACCACGAAGAAGCAGAGCATCGAGCTGAAGCAAGTGCTCGCGGCAAGCGACCTGATTGCGCTGCAGAACACGGTGCGCGAGCTGCCCGTGAGCGAGCACGTGATCAAGTACGCGACCCGGCTGGTGCGGATGACGCGCCCAACCTGCGAAGAGTCCCCGCAGTTCATCAAGGACTACGTCCATTGCGGTGCCGGGCCGCGCGCGGCGCAGTTCCTCGTTCTTGGCGGCAAGGCGCGGGCCGTGCTGCACGGGAACCTGAATGTCAGCTGCGACGACATCAAGGCCTTGGCCCGACCTGTGCTCCGGCATCGTCTCTTCACGAACTTCACGGCAGATTCGGAAGGCATCGGCCCGGACGATCTGATCGAGCAGTTGCTCGAAGCCGCCCCCGAACCGGACCAGAGCGAGTACTAGGCTCCGCAAACCATCGTCTATCTGCCGCCCGCCATCCGGCGGGCGGCTTCGTTTCGCCCACTCAGACACGGTGAGATCATGACTCGGCTGCTTCTGTCCCTCCTTTCGCTCTGTGTGTTGGGCCATGTCGTTGCGCAGGAGTCCGGCGTGGTCTTCCGCGATGGCTTCGAGAAGGGGCTGGGCGCGTGGCGCTGTCGCTGGGCTGGCAAGCAACCGCTGCTGGTCGCCGACGGCAAGGCCTTCGCGGGCACGAAGTGCGCGTATTCCGGACCTCCCGGAGAGAACCGAGTGATGGAGCACACCTTCCAGTTTCCCCTGACCGGGCGGGTGGAGGTCCGTTTCTTCGACGACCTGGCCAAGGGCAAGCAACAGATCGCGTCGGTGGGGATGGGCAACGAAGGCGCCATCCTGGCAATCATCGTCAACGATGCGCCGCACTACCAGTACCGGATCGGCAAGGACTACACCGCAACGAGGGTGGCGCGGAAGCAGGGCTGGCGCCTGTTCGCCTGGGAGTGCGACGGGCTGGCCACATCGGCCTTCATCGACGGGGTGAAGGTGGCGGAGACCAAGGTGGTCCCAACCATCGGGGCACTTTCCCTGGGTAGCTTCTGGAACGCCAGCACGGGCTGGTACGATGCGGTGCGGGTGGAGGAGCGCCCCCCGACGCGCGCGGCCCCCGTCGTCGAGGCCGAGCAGATTGTCCGAGAGGACGCGCCCGAAGGCAAGGCAGTCTCGATCACGGCCAAGAAGGGAGCGTCGAACCAGGCGCTCAAGGGCTGGGATGCGAAGGGGCATGCCTTGACCTGGTACCTGGGCAGCGAGTCCGGCGGTGACTGCCAGCTCCTGCTGAAACACGCCGGCGTGGGCACGGCTGTTCGCGTCGGTAGCCTGGCGGAGAATCAGGTGCGAATCGAGTTCCCGAGCACCGGGGGCTGGGATCGCTGGCAGTACCAGGCGGTCCCGGTCAAGACCGTCAAGGGAGTCAGCGCCCTGCGCCTGGCGAATGAGAGCGGATCGCGAAATCTGGACTGGATCGCCCTGATCCCAGCCAATGCCCCGGCGCAAGAGTACGGGCAACTTTTGGACGAGTGGCTGGTCGGTCGCGCCCGCCGGGTGGCCGCGTGGCGGATGACGCAACGGGCGGCCCGGGCGGCCGGGTTGGCGACCGGGGTGCCGCCAGCGGAGCCAACCGGCTTCCGGGAACTGCCGCCCTTGGCCAAGCTGCGCCAGGCAGCCCGAGGCGAGGTCGAAGGGTTGAGTGCTCTCCGCAACCAAGTGCTGGCGAAGGAGGCGGCAGAACTGACGGGCAGATTCCGAGTGCCGCCTTGGTCCCTGCCCGGACCGGAGACGGAACTCTCGCGAGAGACCTACACGCGACTGGTGCGCTATCTGAAACTGACTACCCCTCGCTTCCGGGACTGGCCCTATCTGGCCGGTTGCCGCTACCACAAGCGCGAAGGCAGCGCCGAGTGGGACGTGCGGCAGAATGGGGCCGTGGCGCTGGGCTACGCCGCCATACTGCGCGGCCCCTACGACGAGAAGGTCGGAGGCGTGCCCAGAGAACAGTTGCTGGCCGAACTGATCCAACTGCTGCGCACGGTCAGTGTGACCCACTACGCCAACTTCCTGCCCACCTCCGACGGCAAACCATGGGGGAACCACTGGCAGTCGGCCTACTGGGCTGGCATCATCGGCGAGGCGGCATGGCTGGTTTGGGACCGGTTGCCCGAAGACGTGCAACTGATGGTGGCACGCATGGTGGAGCACGCGGCCAACCGCTACAACACCCGCCGCCCCGACTCCGGGTATCTGCTCGACACCAAGGCCGAAGAGAATGCCTGGAACTCCGAAGCCATCGCCTTGGCAGCCTGCATGTTTCCCGACCATCCCAACGCCAAGCTGTGGCACGAACGGGCGCGGGTCTACATGATCAACGCCTTCACCCGATCCGGCGACCGGGAGAGCGACAAGGTGGTGGATGGCAAACCCCTCCGCGAGCGGGTGACAAGCGTGACCTTGCACGAGGACTACACGCTGGAGAACCACCACCGCGTGCATCCCGACTACCTCTCGTGCAGTTCGCTGAACCTGCGCAACGCGCTGCTCTACAGGGCAGGAGGTCTGCCCCTGCCGGAGAGCATGAGCTTCGGCGCCCGCGAGACCTTTGCCGTGTTCAAGGGCCTGGCCGCGACCAACGGCTCGTGTTTCTACGTCAACGGTCAGGACTGGTGGCCGCACCGGCACGATGTGCCGCTCATGCTAGCCGCGTTCATGGGGGTCTTGCATGGGGATCGCGAAGGGACATACCTGGAGCGCGCGACGCTGGACTTCTTCAGCAAGATGCACGCCCGTTTTGAGGATGGCAGCGCCTGGGATCCCCGCGAATACAACTACGCCAACGCCGAGGAGGAGATGGTCATGCGCTACACGGAGCTCTATCTGCTGCACCGCATGTTCGGCGATGGTGCCAAGCCGGTGAGCAAAGACGAGTACCTGGCATCGCGGGCGGGGACACGGGTGTTCAAGCGGGGCGGCTTCGCAGTGCATTCGACTGCCCGCAAGTACGCGTCCTTCACCTGGCGCAACGGCGTGATGGGGCTGGTGTTCGCGGATGACGATACCTGGCTGACGGCGCCATATGAACGGGGTCTGGTGGGCAGCTTGACGGTGAAGGGCAAGCGGGACGACAAGCCCAAGGCCTTGCGCCAGTTGGTCAGAGAACTCCCAGAGGGGTTCGCGGGGACCGCCGAGGTCTCGCGTTGCCAGGGCACAGTCCGGCAATGGCTGGCGATGGTCTCGCTACCGGGGCGGCCGGTGCTCTACCTGGAACGGCTGGCGGCGGCAACCGACATCGAGGTGGAACGGGTACGCACAGCGACCTTCGGGATTCTCAATGAAGACGCGCCGGGGATCAACCCAAACCGGCGCGCCCTGCACAGCGCCACGGGCACGCGAGTGGTGGTGGGACATGCCAAGGGCCCGAGCACGGAGTTCGGGATCGAGGGAACATGGCTGAATGTGGATGACCGCCTGGGGGTGGTCACCTCTGCCGCTTCTGGCTTCCGCTATCAGGACGAGAATCGCTACCGGCAGTCGCGTCTGCGAGAGGTGTTGAGCGCCCAGGCAATGGATGGGGTGGGAGCGGTGGCCGAGGGGAGGACATTCGGCCAGGCGGCCGTCCTTGTCCTTCCCGCCATGACGGCCACGGAAACGCAAGCACAGGGCATCGAGTTGACCACGACGGGCACGGTACTGGCGGCCCGACTCACGGACGGCACGGTGGTGCTGGCCAATCTGGGCCCCGAGAAGCAGCAGGGAACACTGCACGGCATCGCCTACGAACTGGCGGCTCTCGAGGCAAAGATCGCAGCGGCGAACTGAATCGACGGCGTGCCCTACTGCTCGTCCGTCTCGTCTCCCTCAGACTTCTCCTCTTCTCTCAACCACATGGGCAGGGGGAGCTTGAGGAACTCGACGAGAAGCAGAAGAGCGCCCAAGACAACGGTGAGAATGGGGATCTCGTGGCTGAACTCAAGCCTGCCAGTCGCCCGCAGCAGGGAGGTGACGGAGGCAACCAGCAGCCACGGGCCTGCCGCCATGGTCACCTTGTCCATGCCGCCGAATGTGAGAATGAGAACGCCAGCTCCCGCCAGGCCGCCGCTCAGCACCCAGTCAACATCGGCAACCACCCCCAGGACGTTCAGCAACCACATGGTCCCAAGCATGATGATGACAATGGGAATCAGGAACCGTTTGGCCCGCTCGGACTGGGTACTCATGGACAGATCTCCCGATGCTTGAGGCGTGGATTCCGGGGACAACTCCCCTCCCTTAACGATACCCTCTCCGGCGGGTCTGGCAACCAGTTGCGCGGTTCTGTCACGATCAGGGGACTCCGGGTAAGGGGGGCCTGTCAGTTCGGCAACGCGCGGTCGGGCGCCGATGGGCCGACGTGGGAGCGTGTATATGCCAAGTGTGCGGGGTGAGGAATGCCGCCATCCGCAGATGCTCGGAGAAGACCGACCGCCAGCCTGGGCCAGCACACCCTTGCGGAGATCTGTTCGA
>JABGQJ010000232.1 GCA_018648945.1 Victivallales bacterium | reverse complement strand
GAATCCGGCTCCACCATGACCTTGCTGCCAGCCAGGTCATGGATGCTCTGCAGCCCCTGCTTCCTGAGCACCATGAAGGCCTGCGGGGAGTGCTGGAAGATGGATGCCAGGACCACCACCGGCGCGCCCTCGGCCCGCAGCAACAGCAGATCCGTGGCACCGACACCGAACTCTGCCTTCCCCTGCACAACTTGCTGTCTGGGATCCTCCCCCGGCGTAGCCGGCACGATCTCCACCTCCAGCCCTGCCTCCCGGTAGTAGCCCTGCGCCTCGGCGGCGTAGTAGCCAGCGAACTGGAACGCGTGCTGCCACTTCAGTTGCAGGCGCACCTTGTCAGCCGCCAGCATGGGAAGCGGCGCTAGAGCCATGTACGCCAGTGCCAGACCACAGCGGACGCGGTGGCCGAACACATCTCGGGGATTCTTCCTCACCATGGGATGTTCTTTCATACCCCTCATCTTTGCCCGTCAAAGGGCGAAGCAACTCGGCAACCCAGCCATCAGAGGACGTATGGGTAGCCCGGCATGGAACACCAGCTTCCCGTCAGGCTCAGGTACCGGAATACATCATGTGGGACTTGCGCGAGACAGACCGAGTTCCAGACGGTGACGCAGAGCGCCAGCGCCCTTTCCCTACGGCGTGAACTCCTTGGTCAGTTTCTGCAGCGCCTCCTGGGAGGAGCCCTGCCGGAGGAAGGGGCTGAGGGTGTTCCGGAGCCCCCTGAAGAACTCGCTTTGCTTCTCGTCGTCGGTGGCGAACGCGGGGTCGGCCGCTGCCTTCTCGTCGTAGAGCTTCTTGATGTAGGGCGTCTCCAGCATTCGCGCCCGCATCATCGCGCGCCAGTCTCCGCGTCCGCCGCCACCGGGCCCGCCGCCACCCGGTCCACCGCCTGCCGGTCCGCCGCCTGCCGGGGGAGCGGGGGTGGCTCCTTCACCGGTGGCAGGGGGTGTTGGGGCGCCGCCGCCGCCCCGTCCGCCCCGGGGCCGCCGGGGTAGTTCCAGAGCGTCCAACGCAGCGGTCTGGGTCTCGGTCAGGACGCCTTGGATCTCCCCCTTCTTGGCCGTGGCCTCTTCACTGGTCATGGCTTCGGCTGTCGCCAGCGCCTGCAGGATCGGCAGGAGCTTCGCCTGCTGTTCCGCAGTGAAGGCACCGCTATCTTCGCTCTTCAGCATGACCATCTTGCGCACCAGTTGCCCAAGTTCTCGCTGGGGACTGGGGGTTCGCATGCCACCACCCATGCCGCCGCCCATGCCGCCTTCCCCCATCATCCCCGCACCGCCGTCCTCGCCCTCGACAACGGCCGGAGGCGCAGTCATGAATCGGTAGAGGAGACCAGCCGCCACCACCACTGAGACCACGACCAGCCCGATCGCTGCCGGCTTGGGGATTTCTCCCTTCAGAGCTGACACGCCCCGCATAAGGAAGAGCACGACCAGAATCACGACACAGACAGCGGCAACAATCAGCGGGGTTGGCAACATCATGACGTGACCTCTTCGTAGTGAACTCAGGCTTCACGGATGGCCGTCATCCTGTCGACGGACCGATCCACTCCGAACGACACCCACAGCAACACTCTATGCCCCAGAATCTTCAGGTCAACTGCACGGGCGAAGAATGGGGCTCCCAGCTTGCGCGCCCAGCTTGGTGCACGCCGCTTCGCAGACGGGGTCCATGCGTCTGGCAGCACCCCCACAAAGTCATAGCGTGGCACTGGGACCGGGCTACTGCTACTCGCCTTCGTAGCGGTAGCCGGCGCCGTGGACGGTGGTGATGGCTTGCGGGGGGTGGGGGTCCACCTCGACCTTCTTGCGGAGCATGGCGATGTGCTGGTCGAGGGTGCGGGTGGCACCGACGTATTCGTAGTCCCAGACTTCGTGGAGGATCTTCTCGCGGCTGAGGACCATGCCGGGGCGGTCGTGGAGGAATTCGAGGAGGCGGATTTCGCGCGGGGTAAGGTCGAAGGTCTTTCCCCGGAGTTCGCCGCGCATGGTGGCGGGGTCGATATGGGCTTCGCCAAAGGGGAAAGGCTCGGCGAAGTCCGGGCTGGGTGAGGCGGTGGACCGGGTGGACCGGCGGAGGACGGCCCCGATGCGAGCGAGGAGCTCGCGCACGCCGAAGGGCTTGCTCACGTAGTCGTCCGCCCCGATCTCCAGGCCGATGACCTTGTCTATCTCCTCCCCCTTGGCGGTGAGCATGATGACCGGCAGATCGAGTTTCTCCCGGCGCAGATCCCGGCAGACGTCGTAGCCGTTGCGGCCGGGGAGCATGATGTCGAGGAGGACGAGGTCGGGGCTCTCGGTCTGGACCATGGCAACGGCGTCGTTGCCGTTGTCCACGCTGACGACGGTGTAGCCTTCGCTTTCGAGAGTGACGATCAGGCCTTCGCGGATGGCGGGATCGTCTTCGACCACGAGCACCTTCTGTGTGGTGGGAGTCATGGGGTGTCCTTCAGGGGAAGGGTGAGGGTGAAACACGCGCCTGGTCCAGTGGCCTCGGTGCAGACGAGGTCGCCAGCCAGGCCGCGCGCGAGGCCTCGCGCGATGGCCAGGCCCAGGCCGCTGCCAGCCTTGCCTTCCAGGGAATCGTCGAGGCGCTCGAACATGCCGAAAATCCGTTCCCGACAGCCCGGGGGAATGCCGGGGCCGGCGTCTTGGACGGTGAGGCGGGCTACGCCAGCCGCACGGGCGAGGGACACATGGGCACAGCCGCCGGCCGCCGCGTATTTGCTGGCGTTCTCCAGCAGGTTGAGGACAACCTGGCGGACGGCGTCGGGATCGGTCACGATGGGAAGCTGGTCGGGAACCTCGGTGGTGAGTTCCAAGCCGGCCGTCTTGAGCCGCCGGGCCTCCACCTCGAGAATGGCTCGGAGGCAGTCGGCCAAGTCGACGGGGCGGGGGTTGTATTTGCGGCGCGCCTGTTCAAGGCGCCCGAGGTCAAGGACGTTGTCGATAAGCCTGGTTAGCCGTTCGCCTTCCTGGACCATGGTGTCAAGGAAGCGCTGGCGGCGCTGCTGGTCGGGCACGCGGTCGTCGCGGAGGAGTTCGGCGTACATGCGGATGCTGGTGAGGGGAGTCTTGAGCTCGTGGGAGACATTGGCGACGAAGGTCGTGCGCCGGCGAGCGTCGCGTCGGCTGCGCCGAGCGTCGGCGAAGAGGGTGGCCCCGCCGCCGACGATGGCGATGACCATGATGATGACCAGCGCCGTGGCCGCCGTGGCTAGGGAGGACACGCCTCGGGTTGCGTCGGGACGGCGATAGACAGCCAGTTGCCAATGGGGCAGGGGGAGGCCGACGGGGTACCTGAAATCGGGGGTGCCCGCCTGCTCCTCGGGAACCCCGTCGGTTACCAGCAGCGCCCGGTCGGTGCCATCGAGCAGGGCCAAGGGAGGCAGTTTGCGGGCAATGGACCTGCTTCTTCTGGTGGCGTAGTAGGACCCACTCTCCACAGGCTTGATCGAGAGCCGGGCGACCAGGGAGACCATCTCGATCTCGACCCCGTACACTGGCCCCCCCTCCGCCAGTTGGATGCCGCCGATGAAGTGGAGGCGGTTGTCGCTGCTCCATGGCAGCCAGAAGCCGCGCACTTCGGGTCCGCCCACTGCATAGGTTGTTCTGCGCAGGCTGGGGGACTCGCGCGGGGTGGCGGTGTTGGCTGGGGCCAGGATCTGCTGCCACAGGTGGCGGTCGGCGAAGAGCGTCTCGTAGCGGCGCAGGAAGCCATTCTCCTCGGTGGAGGCCGGGTTGTGGGGGTGCGGTTGACGGAGCATGTGGGCTTCGGGATCGAATACAAAGACATTGCGGACGAGAGGGCTGATCCGCTCCAGCGCGTCCAGATCCTCCCAGGCCCCGTTGGCCAGGGCCGTGCCGAGCTGGTCCTGGGTCAGGTAGACGGCGGCGGCAAGGCGTTCGGCCACCGTCTGGACCTGGCTGCGTTCGGCCTCGCCCAAGGCGTCCTGGAGGCGGCCCCGCTCGCGCTGGAGCAGGAGCAGGGACGCCCCGCCCAGCAGGAGTGCCGAGAGGGTGAGAGCCAGCCACCAGAGAGTGGATTGTCCAAGTCGCACGATGGGGGGTTCCGTTTCGGGTTCTCTTTGCTCGAAGCGTCCCACAATAGCACCGCCATACGCGAACGACGACGCACCCGCCTGGGGCGCGCCGTCGATGGAGCTCGGAGCGCTACTGTGACGTCATCGAATCTCCTGCTGGTTCGTGGTCTGATAGCTGTCGGCCCGGAAGAGCTTGCGCATGCTCCTGCCCATGCCTTCCTTTTCCAGCTTGGCGGCCCTCTTCTTCAGGTCAATGCTCTGCGCCTCCAGCAGGCCATTGTTGTAGAGCAGGGCCTGTTGGGATAGCTGCGCGCTGCGCTTGCGCAATTGCACCACCGCTTCCTTCGTCTTGCCCTTGTCAGCGAGATCGACGACTTCGTTGACCAACATGGCGTTGTAGTTGGCCCCCAGTTCCGTCTGGACGTCAAGGTTGACGTTGTCGATCACGGCGCGCTTGCTGCCCGAGAAGCGGGCGGAGACGGAACTGCGGCTCTCGGCGGCAAGGTCGCTCAGGGCATTGCGGTACACGCAGCGGGCGCTGGCGAGTTGGCGGGTCTGCTCGGCGGCGGTGGCGGGCACCTCCACTTCCAGCAGGACATACTTGCTTTGGCCGCCGTAGAGCTGGTTCATGAAGATCTCGGCCCGTTGGCCCCGGAGTCTGCCGTCGCGCCCGATGATGCGGATGGGGCGGATGCCTGCCGGGCAGTCGATCTCGATGGTGACCTTGCGGGCCACGACATTCAGCACATCGCCGAGCTCGGCGGCAAAGATGCGCGGGAGGTCGTTGCTGTTCTCGACGAAATAGGTGTTGCCGTCGCTCTTCTGCGAGAGCTGGGTCATGAGATCCTCGTTGTAGTCGTTGCCGACGCCGACGGTGGTCACGGAGATGCCTTCCTTGACCAGGGCCGCCCCCAGGCGGCCGAGTTCGTCGGGGGAACTGGGGCCGACGTTGGCCAGGCCGTCGGAGAGGAGGATGATGCGGGGGGTGTAGCGCCGGTCCGAGAGGTGCTTGCGGAGTTCGCTGGCGCCTTGGTTGACGCCGCCAAAGAGGTTGGTGCCGCCCCCTGAACTGATTTTACGGATGCGCCGTTCCATGCCGTCCGCGTCGTCGGCGGCCTGGGCGGGAATCACCGTCTCGACGCCGTTGTTGTAGGCGATCAGGGAGAAGATGTCACCCTCGTCCAGACGCCGCAGGGCGGCGATCGCGGCCTTCTTGGCATGTTCGATCTTGCTGCCGGACATGGAGCCGGAACGGTCCAGAACCACGGCCAGGTTGATTGGGGGCCTCTTCTTGTCGGTGGGGACGCGGGCGGCATCGAGGGTGATCTTCACCACGGTGCGGATGGACTCGCCAGCGGGGAGAACAGGCTTCTCCAGTTCGGCCCGGCAGACGACGATGCGGTTGTCGGAGACAACCACTCGCGCTGTCTTCCCTGGGATCTGGGGTGTCGAGGCAAGGAGGGCGAGGATCAGCGGCAGCAGGTACTTCATCGGGCGATCTCCATAGGTTCTGGGCGCGCGCTCCAGCGCTCGGCCATTGTTACTATGGGACTGTAGGGGTCGGTAGACGCCGGGGTGTCTCGGGGCGGTCAAACGAATGTAAAAGCCCTGCAAAGGGCGTTCCGAGGGGGATGTGCGGGGCGCTTTGCGCGGGGCGCTCTATATTCTACGTGCGCACTGCGGTTTGCGATACCCGACACCGAGGAACTTGTCCCATGGTTGCTGTCACCTCCCTCCTCATCATCGTTGCGCTCTCCCTGGTGGTCACGCGCATTGCGACGATGGCCTTGGTGCTGACGGGGCTCTCCCATGAAGCGGCTCGATTCCAGGCGCGTTCGGCATTGACGGGCTGCGGGTTCACGACGCGGGAGAGCGAGGAAGTGGTGAACCACCCGGTGCGGCGGCGCGTGGTCATGTTGCTGATGCTGGTGGGGAACGCGGGAATCGTGACGGCGGTTTCCTCGTTGATTCTGGCGTTTGCTCGGCAGCAGACGGGAACCCAGATCTGGGCTCGGGTTGCCAGTCTGGTCCTGGGCCTGGCACTTTTGTGCCTGGCCGCCCGCAGCAGGTGGGTGGAGCGTTTGCTGACCCGGGGAATCCGCTGGGGGTTGCGTCGCTGGACCTCGGTGGAGGCCCGGGACTACGCCAGTTTGCTGCGTCTGGCCAACCGTTTTGCCGTGTCCGAGATGCTGGTGAGGACGGGTGACTGGGTGGCGGATCGCTCCCTGGTGGAGTTGGGGCTGCACGCGGAGGGAATCACGATTCTCGGGATCCAGCGCCGCGACGGGAGCTACATCGGCGTGCCAGCCGGCACGACCCGTATCCTGGTGGGGGATGTGCTCCTGATGTACGGACACGGCGAAGCGGTACGAGTGCTGGACCAGCGCCCGCAGGGAGATCAGGGCGATGCCGCCCACCGGCTGGCAGTCGAAGCCGAGAATCGTCGGCTGCGGCAGGAGGAGGATCCTGCCGCTGTGCAAGAGGAGGCGCGAGAGCCATGACCTGCCCACGCTGCCGCTCTGTTCGCTGGTCTGTGCTCTGTCTTTGGTGATTGAGCTCGCCAGACACCCGTTTCCGGCGACGATTTGCCCTCGTGCGTGAGCGTGGCACATTGGACGCTTCCGCTGTGACCGGTCCGGCCGACCATCCCGTATCGTGCAATCTGATAGAGTAGGCATCTTGGGAGATATCCATGCATCCACGACGAACTGCCCACCTCCTGTCGAGAGTGGCCCTGATGGTCCTGTTGAGCGCGCCGTTCCTTGTGGTGTCGGCCCAGGACGCGAAGCCGGCGACCGGCAAGGACGCGAAGGCGGTCGAGCAAGCTCCCGCAGCCCCCGAGGCTGTGCCGGAACCGTCGGTTCCCGAGATGGAGGAAGAGGTGATTGGCAGTGTGTCGCCTGCGGAGCGAATGAAGCAGGGCGGCAAGACGATGCTCTTCTTGCTGGCGCTTTCGGTCATCGCCCTGACGTTCTCGCTGGAGCGTGCCGTGCGTCTTCGGCGTGGTGTCGTAGCCCCGGAAGGCTTGGTGGATGAAGCGCGGGATCTGTGGGACGAGAGGAACTACGATGGGATTCTGGCTCTCTGCGAGCGTCGGCCCAGTACGCTGGCCACGATAATCGATGCCTTTGTCCGTCATCGCCACTGCACCTCCCAGGAACTCTCCATGCTGGCGGGGGATCTGGCCGGGCGCGATATGCGGCGGCATCTGCAGCGGGCCTATCCCATCGCAGTGGTGGCCACGCTGTCGCCGCTGTTGGGGCTGTTGGGCACCGTGGTTGGCATGATCGAGTCCTTCGAGATTGTGGCGATTGCCGGCTCCCTTGGCGATGCCTCGCTGATGGCGGGTTCCATCTCGAAGGCGTTGGTCACCACGGCGGGCGGCCTGGTGATCGCCATCCCCGCGCTGGGGCTGTACCATCTGTTCAAGAGCCGCACCCAAGGTCTGACCATGCAGCTTGAGGGCGAGGTCCACGAGCTGCTGACCGCGTGGTTCATGGAGGCGCGGCGCGGCAGGGAGGCGGACCATGCAGGTTGATCTGCGCGAAGACGAAGGGATTGAGGTGCAGATGGCGCCGCTCATCGACTGCGTGTTCCTGCTGCTCATCTTCTTCCTGGTTGCGACCACGCTGAAGAAGATCGACGAGGAACTGCCCCTGGACCTACCCGAGTCGGCCGCCTCGCTGCAGGTGCAGCAACCCGACCTGGTGACGGTGGTGTCCATCGACCGCGACCAGAATTTCTACATCGATGGTACGCCCGTGTCCCTCAGCCTGCTGCAGACGACTCTCAGGCAGAAGGGGGAAGCGTCGGTGCAGCCGAAGATCCGCCTGGACGTGGACGAAAATGTGCCCTTCCACAAAGTGATGGAGATCCTCGATGTCCTGCACTTCGAGGAGTTGAAGAATGTCGGAATCAATACCCGCAAAGCCAAGTTCGACCCCGAACGCCCGTAGACGCCGACCGCCGCGCCGCCGGGCCGACGTGCCGTTCTGGCTGCTTTCGGCGGGTCTGCATGCGGCCCTGATCTGCTTCCTGCTGATGTTCGCCCCGGTGCGCGAGATTGTCTTCCGCCGGGAGCGTCTGAAGGAGGCGGAGGTGATCACGCGCGGCGACGAGTTGGAGGAGGTCATCGAGGCCATCCGAGACAAGACCGTGGAGCGGCTGCGCGCGCGTGTGGCGCTGCTCGACGAAGGGCAGGAGCGGATGGCGCGCAACTTCACGATCATCAACGAGTACTTCCAGCCCTTTGCCGCCGAACAGCGTGCCACGGCGCGGGCGCGGATGGAGAAGTACATCACCGAGGTGCTCCCGCGCCAGCAGGAGCTGGTCGCGCTCATCACCAAGGCCCGGGACGGTGGCGATCCTGCGGTGCCCATTGCCTACTCGCAGAAGTGGATGTCGCGCATCCTGACGGCGCAGGAAGAGGTCCGGCGGGGCATCCGGCTGCTTGAGCTTGGTGGGGAAGAGCTGCTGAAGAGGCAGCAAGAAGCGGAGGACACGCAGCTCAAAGCCACGCAGTTCCTGCGTTGGCTGGGCGGGGATCTCCGCAGCATGGAGTGGCACACGAAACGCCTGGCCGAGCTGGCGGAACGTCGGCTCGCAGAGGTGGCGAAGGTCGCGGCAGCAACCGACGAGATCGAGGCGGTTGGCTGGGTGGTCGAGTGCGCTGAAGTGGGGATCGCAGAGTGCGAGGCGAGCTACGTCCTCGCTCAGGAAGCCAAGGACAAGAACCTGATCCGGGCCACCAAACGCGATCTGGACCGCGCAAAGCGCGACCTCAGCGATGGCAAGCGCAGTCTGTCCTCTGCCGAACGCAATCACCAGCGCGCGAGCGACCAGGTGAAGCGGACGGACGGGGACATCGTGAAGTCCCAAGAGAGCTTCAAGAAGGCGGCGACAAACCGCGACTCCCATTTGACTGCGGGGGGCAACGTTCAGGCGAGTGCCTGTGCGCGGCAGAAAGCCGTGGTCGAGACGGTGAGGCAACTGTGGAAGGACGAAACCGAGGGGAAGCAGTAGGATGATGAAGCGACGCTCTTTCCTCTCACGCCTGTGGTTGCTCCTCGTGTTGCTTCTGTCGGGCGCGCTCCGAGCCCAGGACGAGCCCGCTGGCCGGGTCGGGGCGGATATCGTGGATATCTACGACCAGGCGGTGGCCCATCTCAACACCGTCTGCGACGATTACCGGCGGATCAAGGCGATCCAGTTGGCCCGGCAACGGGATCTTCCCTTCGACGAAGCGTTCGAGAACATCTCCTCGGTGATGCCCATCCTGCGCCCGATCAAGAAGGATCTCCTACGCAAGGCGATCCGCAATCCCAAGGACATCGGGATCCACAAGGCGGAGGTGGAGGTGGTCAAGAAAGAGGTCGAGATGATGATCGATCTCGTGGCCAAGCTGCTCAAGGAGATCGAGGTCATTCAGGCTGAACTGATGCAGAACGCCCCGCCAGTGCGGAATCTGAAGCTGGAGGAGATCGTCCAGAAGCCCGAGTTCGATCCGGATGCCCCGCCGCCGCCCAAGGCTGCTGAACGGATGCCGGAGAATGCGGATCTGGCCGACGCGGCCAAGGAGGACGAGGAGAATCCCGCCAAGGATCTGACGCCAATCATGCACCGGCTGATGGACATCAAGGATCTGACCAAGGAGATGAAGGACAAGGAGGAGGTGCAGTTCGATCTCTTCAAGAGCACGGACGACACGGACGTGTTGGCGTCGATCGTCGATCCCAAGGTGAACAAGATGTTCGGCCGCAAGATCCGCGAGGATGGCACGCCCGCAGAATGGCTGTTCGTGGACGCCTGGTACACGATCGGGCCCTTCGACAATGCTCAGCGCAAGAATCTGCACCGCAAGTTCCCGCCGGAGACGGTGATCGACCGAGACGCAACCTATGTGGGCAAGGAGGGCAGGGAGATTCGCTGGCAGTGGGTGCAGTCGGACGAGCCGATGGTCACCCCCGCTGATCCCGCTCAGTACGCAATCTACTATGCCTACACGGAGGTCTGGTGCGACCGACCGATGGATCTCTGGGTGGCCGTGGGCAGCGATGACAAGGCCAATGTCTGGCTCAACGCCATGCCCATCTGGATCAGTGGCGACGAGCTCAAGGGGTGGCGGATCAACGAAGGCTTCCGCAAGGTCGCCTTCAGAGCCGGCCGAAACCGGATTCTCTATCGGGTGGAAAACGGCTGGCTGAACATCGGCTTCTCCCTCGGTATCCGCGTGGCCAAGTAGAGGGCCGTGAGGAATGGGGCGCTGCCCCAAACCCCGCCGGGGAGACGCGTCCCCCCGGGCCCCTCGTGAAGGCCGCCGGAGCGGGGTACCGCGCCGCCAGGCGAC
>JABGQJ010000231.1:6146-10420 GCA_018648945.1 Victivallales bacterium | reverse complement strand
CACCGGGGCCCGGCGCGCCTACCTGGTTCTCGCGTATGCCAGATGGGTAGGTCCGCCGGGCCCCGGTGGACGGGTCTCGGCCGATGTTGCGCGTCCGGGGTCGACTGATCTAACACTTCCCCAAGACCTCTCACCCCACCAGAGTGATTTGACCTCGCATAGTTGATGGCCATCTGGGGCAGAAGGCGACCCGGTGTTCCTCGATACTGCCTTGTCCCTGCGCTCTGCTCGCGCGCGGTTATTCTGTCTGGCGGGCGAGGGAGACGCGATTGTTAGCGAGGGTGATCTCGGGGGTGGTACCTGCGATCTCCACCGTCGCGGCTTGCGTGCCGGTTGGTAGCGGAATGGTGATCTCGACGGTCTTGGGCTTGAGATCGTGCGGAGCTGGGAGGAAGGGGATAGGGGCGGTGCCGAGGGAGTTGCCCTTCGCATCCCGCACGGTGAGGGTGGCGGCTGCCGTGGGGGCGCCGCCGATGCTGTGGACGGTCACGGTCAGCTTGCTAAGGCTTACCTGTACATCGGGGCGACCGATGGCGAGGTCAGGCCGGAGGCGAATGTCGTCGAGCTTCTTGGTCAGGCGCAGATCGATCACATGCGTCTTGCCGGGTTGGGCGGCAAAGGTGAAGGCGCCATCGTAGCGCCAGAGTTCCCGGTTGGAGCGTTGTACGGCCTGGTCCGGCTGGTCGTCGCCGTTGGTGTCGATGCCGCTGGTGACTTCATACATGCCGTGGGGCAGACGCCAGGTGCGGAGGGTGATCGGGCGTGCCTCCTCGTGGAAGCTGTGGAAGAGGGTGGTGAGACGGTCGCGTCGGGCGGTGAGTACCAGGGCGGCATAGTCGAGTCCGGCGTTCTCCCAACTGATCCAGTGCCCAGGCACATGGCTCTTGCCAGAGGTCCAGTCGCCGAGGAACATGCGGGAGAGCAGGTCGCGCCCGGGCATGGGGATGCGGTCGGTGTAGGGCTCGGCCTCGGTGAGAAGCCAGTGGTTGCGCCGTTGCTGGCGAACGACTTCCTTGAGCTCCTCGATCAGCCATGTGCGGTCGCCGGTGGCGCGCCACGCATCGTAGAGGACCGTTTCATTTTGCCGAGGTCTCCACGCGCCCTCCAAGGAGTAGTGGGTGGTGAAGCCGAGCTCACGGATCGCGCTGCCGGGCGTTCTGCCGCGCAACTGGATGGTGTGTGTGCCCGCCGCAAGCTCGTAGGTGCGGATGGTGACGGCGGAGGTCCACTCCGCAGCCGGAGCGTGGATGCGGATACGGTCAAGCTCGCGGTCGTCCACGGTCACAAAGAAAGTCTTGGGCTGCATGTCCTCTTCCTGCTGATTCACGCGGCCGAGCAGGGCCCAGATGGCGTAGCGCCCAGCCACCGGGATCTCGACCGTGCATTGGGCTGTGCCTTCCTTCTCACCGACGGCCGTGCCCACTGCCGTGCCATCGAGCAGGCGACGCATGGGGGCTTCAAGCGAAGTGAACGCGCTGGCGGGTTGGGTGTACCGACGTTCGGGACCGGTGGGCTCGGGCAGTTGCTCCGTGAAGCCCTTGAGCGTGCTTCGGGCCTTGGCCAGCATCTCCTCCTTGGACGGTGTCCAGAGGTCCATGACTTGCTGGAACAGCTTGTCCTCACTGAGGGTGGCCGCCCCGGTCAGGAAGTAGCGGACAATGTAGGCCCCGGCGCTGCCACGATAGAGGGTGTTCCGCTTCTGGAGGAGCGGATGGGTGGGGTAGGGCGTGTAGGGATTGACCTTGGAGTCGCGGAAGCGGATCTCGCGGGGAATCTGGCCAGCAGGCTTGCCATCCTCCGTGCTCAGGATCCCCTTGGCCCAGGACTGGGCTTCTTGCAGGAAGACGTCCGTCACGTTGCCTTGCTTCGCATACCAGACGAGATGGCCCGTGCCGACCATGGCCAGCGGGCAATACGCGTGGTCCACATCGAATGGCGGCTCGTCCCACACCTTGGTGGTGTTGAACATGTAGGCACGGAACTGGCGGCGGCCCTTGTCGTTGATCGCGGTCCAGAGATCCAGATAGCTACTCATGGTCATGAGCCGCTCCACTATCTGCGGATTGCCGTAGTCCACCAGCAACACCTGGGGTTGGGTGCAGGATTGGTCCTCGGCCGCGTGCTCCACATCGCGCGAGCCCACGGTGTAGCCCGTGCCGCCGGACATCTCCCAGGCGACATCAGACAGCTTGCGGAGCCCGTCGGCGATGTGGGGGGCAGCGGTCATCAGGTACTGGCTCGGCCAGTTGCACGAGAACTCGCCATCGTCGTTGATGTGCCCGGCCAGTTCGCCATTGCCCTGTTGGCGGTTTGCGAGCCACCAGAGGATCATGCGGTCCCGGTTCAGTAGGGCCTCGCGCCCCCAGACCGCCCAATCCGGGGCGTTGGTGGGGCCGGGACGCTTCAGCTCGATCGGGGCTCGGACCAAGGCGATCCGCCGGTGGATGTACGTAGCTGCTCGGTTGCGCGGCTGGAGTTTGAGCACCCGCTTCACGTACTTGCCGATGGTCAGCCGATTCCAGGGGCGGTTGTCGTAGATATGGGCCTCGGTGGCATCGGAATACATGCGCCGCATGAGACGTTCGAGCTGGGGGAGGTAGCCACCCAGCGCCTGACGGGGCGTCAGCCCATACGCGGTCAGTTTCGACTTGGCTAGATCGATGCTCATCTCGCGATCCGCCCGGAGCGTGAGCCAGACCGACTCGCCAGCGGGGTAGACGAGGTCCGGCACGTCAAGGATCGGGCTGAACCGTCCCTTGCTGACTTGCCCCACGATGCGGCAGACAGTGGCATAGTTGCGCTCCTGCTCCCTGGGTTTCAGTCCACGGTCGGTGGTCGTGGTCCAGCGGATGTCGCGATCCAGTTCCTCCGGCAGACGGAGAGTGATCTCCAGCAGGGAACCGTCGGGCACACCCGGCAACGCCAGATCGACACCCACGCCTGCCAGCCCAGTCTCCTTGTCAGCCGGCGGCAGAACGATGTTCAGATAGCTATCGGCGGGCAGTACCTTGCTCCCCGTTGCCGGACCGGGCTTGGCGCCCAGCATCCCGCGGTCGTTGGCTTCGAGAAAGGCCCTATGGATGACCTCCGTTGCCTGTTTGCCAGCCGGGGCGGCATGCAGCGTCAGGCTCTGCGGCTCGCCCTTCATCCTCGCGTCGTCCTTGATCATGGCGAACTGAATCTCGTTCAGATGGATCTCCCGGTCCTTGGGCACGCGCAGCCGGAGCTCATCGTGACTCCCAGCGGGGAACGAGAGGGCACGGATTAGCTCCTTGCGGTCTGCCGTGCGATGGACGGTCTTGCCCAATCCCCGCAACTCGGCCCCGCCAAGCGCCATACCGGGGCGCAATGTGTGGAACTGCACGTGGTTCACGCTGTGCGGCCTGCGCTTGTTGAACTCGATGCGCACATCCTCGCCCCGCAGCCGGACGGAGGTATCGATGCGTCCGTCGATGGGCAGGAGCGAGCCCGGCGGAATGCGCAGCAGGGCATCGGTCCAGACATCTGCCACATCGGGGACACTGACCGTTCTGCCGTTCAAGTTTGGCGCCTCCCCGGGCGGCAGCCAACCGGGCGCTTCCACGCGCTCCATGGCTAGGTCGTCATAGTAGAACCATTCCGTGCCGCCGAAGAAGCCCCGGAGCGTTAGCATCATGGTTGCTGTGTTGCGCGGGGCTTGGCAGACCGTCTCCCAGCGCAGCCACTGGCCGTGCGGGACATTCTGGAACGCTGCAGCCTGGACATCGAGTCGTCTGTTGTCGGCCGCCTTGAAGTAGATCTTGATCTTCGGGACCTCTTTGCCACCTGGCTTAGCGCGCCGAATCCAGCCACTGAGCAGGTAGGCCGCGCTCCCCTCGACCGGGAAGCTCTGGGTCACGCCGTCGTCGAAGCGGGCCTTGACGCAGCGCGTGCCGCCGTGTGCCAGTTCCGCATCCTGGACCACCATGGACTTACCGGCAAAGGCCCAGTCGATGGCCCTCTCGCCATCCACTTCCTCGAACCCCTCGTTGCGCAGCCCCTGGGCTGGAAGCGGAAGGGCGCAGATGAGACTGAGAAGCAGGGCGTGCTCGAGTAGCTTCTTGCGCATGGTGGACTCTCCGGGAATCGGGCTGGGGAGGAGAGGGCGGGTATGCAAAGGTAGCACGTGGGTGGCGGGTTCGCCTTCTGGCGGGCCAGCCTAGCTATTCACTCACCCAGGCGTCTATCCAGTGGGCCCAGTCGCCGCCTCTGCCGTTGCCGCCGTCGGTGACGATGAGCCGGATCTCCTGCACGTG
>JABGQJ010000231.1:0-6046 GCA_018648945.1 Victivallales bacterium | reverse complement strand
GTCGTAGGCCTTCTTGCCGTCCAGCAGCACCTGGAAGGAGACTGTGCCGACGGGGCCAGCCGCAGCCATGGCATGGAAGTGCGCGTATTTCCCGCCCAGGAAGAAGATCACTTCCGACGGCGCGTGGAGGGTCATGCCATGCTCATGGGGCTTGCCGTCCACGACCAATGGCTTGCCGTGCATGTCGGTATCCGCGTGGATCTTGAGGAGGGCGGAAATCGCATCGGCGGTTTCGGGGGCAAGGTAGGCGTGGGGGGCGGCCGGTGTGGGTTTGGCCAGCTTGACGGAGCGTCGGGCGTTCAGTTCCTCCTTCGTGCCTGCTACCCAGCGGAGATCACGCAGCTCGGGATCTTCGCCTTGCCAGGCCGCCCCGAGCTGCCGTGTCTTCCGTGTCGCCCCGTTGCCGGACCGAAGCGTCTCTTGGGGACCGATCCGCAGCTCTCTGATCCCCGCCCAGTCCAGGAACGACTGGCCTGTGGCATCCTGGAAGTCGGTCGGGAAGAGCGTGAGGTCCTGCCATTCCGAGTTGCCGTTGAGCGTCACTTCGGCGGCGAATCCGTCCACCCCGACCACCATCTTGTTGGGTTTCTCAGCGCGCACGGAGAAGGCGAGCTTGGCGAAGGGCGGTGCCTGGCAGGTGTCGTGGTAGATTTTGTGCGTGCGGCGAGCCCAGTTGCCGCTCAGGTCGTAGGTGAACCACTCCTTCTGCCAGCCATCGGCGAAATCCTCGATGATGGGCGAAGGTCTCCTTGTGGCCTTGGCCCCGGCTTCTCTGAGTTGGGCTGGCGTCGCGATGTGCATGATCGACGAGAGGCTGAACTGCTTGGCCGTGTAGGGGGCGTAGTAGTACCCCGCGCCGGTGACGGGACCAGCCAGTGGGTAGACCACGTTCGCGTAGACCCAGAGCGGCTTGTCCGTGCTCAGCAGCGGTAGACTGGCTACCCACCCCTTTCCGGTCTGCTTGGTCGCGGCGTGGTGCCAGAAACGGGCGACGGTATTCTGCATGTCGTCCCGCCCCGGTCCATCCACCCCCTGCTGCGTGTAGTAGACATCGACAGCGAGAATCTCCTTGGACGCGTCCGGGGTGAGGGTGAAGCTGGGCACGCCGCCCGGGGACTTGAGCTCCAGCCGGGAGTCCGGGGTGGTCGGGAATGTGAACGTGCCCTTCAGGTGCTGGTCAAACCACAGCGGCCCAGCGACCATGTATTCGGCGGTATCCTGATGGTTGTGGTGGGCAGCACAGGTGAGCCGCCATTGCGTGCTGGTGATCTCGCGACGCGCTCGCTGCAGGTCATTGATCCGGCCATGGAAGTCGTTGGCCGGGCTGAGGAACATGATGGGGCAGGAGATGCGTCTGAGACTGACATCGTCGCTGATGGTTCTGCCGTCCAGAGAGTCCTTGGGGTCGCGTTTGCTGACCCCTCCGCACGAGGGGGCTGCAGCCTTGACCCGTGGGTCGATCGCCGCAGTCGTGACTGTGATCCTGCCGCCCATGGAGTGCCCATATACGCCAAGCTGGTCTGCATTTACCTCGGGCTGTTGCTCCAGGAACGTCAGTGCCCGGCGGGCTCCGAGAGTGCACAGGAACCAGTTGCTGTTGCGAGGGGATTCCACCGCGTCCAGAGTCCAAGTGGCAGGTTTGAGATCCTGCCAGTTGCTGTTCCCGTTGTTCCTGTTCGGCGCATGATAGGCATCCAGCGCGCCCCAGTCGGTGGTGACCTTGTACCCCGGATCATCTGTCTTGCCGTCCCAGAACAGCTTGGTGATCGGTGGGCTCACATGGTAGCCCGGGGCACTGATGCGGCCGCCCCAGGAAATGGAGATCGTGGCATAGCCCCGCTTGGCATTGTAGAGCGGCGCCCGGTAGTCGGCATATTGTCCGCCCCCGTGGATCTGGACCAGTCCCGGGAGCTTCGTGCCTCCTTTGGGATAGCCGTAGACCGCGGCCATCATGGCCCTCTGTCCTTTGAAGATCCCGATGCGGTATCGCATGACCCGCAGGATCACGCCATCCTCTTCCCATTCCTTGAGCACCTCGGTCTCAAGCGGTTCCACGCGGGGATCATATCCCGCCCACATTTCCTCGAAGGTCTGTGGTGCCGCCCCGTTCGTCAGCGGCGGGAGGGATTCCTCCGCCCCAGAGGTCGCCTGGCCACCCGAGAAACCGGTGAGAACTAGTGCTGCCATCAGTTTACCCTTCACTTGGCCACTCCTGTTCGACTGCGTGCCTCGTACTGCCGGCTCAGCGCCGGGTGGCGCGTTGGGCCTGCTCAATCATGCGCCCTACTTTGTCGCGGTATTCGAGAAGGTGAGCGGGATCGTGAGACCAGGAGTTGATGGAGGTCCCGATGGTGGCTGGCACCTCTTGGAGGGCTTTGGCCTGCGGTAGCAGGGCTCTGGCTACTGGGGTATCGGTCGCGGCCAAACGGGTCACGGCGTCGCGCAGGGCGCAGAGGTACTCGTGGTCCTCCAGGCCGTCGCGGAGGTTCTCGAGACGGAGCGAGGGGTTAAGCTCGCCGCCCTTACCGGGGTAGACCAGGTTGCCCATGCCGTTCTTGTACTTCCGCTTGCCGGTGTGGATATGGAAGATGTGCGCCTTCCATGATGCGTTGGGCCACTGCTTGCGGATGTCCTGGTTGCTCTTCCATTCGCGGTTGATGCACCAGTAGAGAACGCCTTCGACATTGTGGATGTAGCTGAGGGTGCCGATGATCCGGCAGTCGAACACGGGGTAGTCCAGGAAGAAGTTGGGACAGGGATGGCGCGGCGCATCCGCCGCGTACCACCAGACTTCGTCGCCGCGCTGGCGCATGGTTTGGAGCACCGCGAGTCCTTCTTCCTTGGCGAACTCATGGAAGAGCGGCGCCCAGGTGTTGTAGAGTGGTTGCAGCTCGGGAGTAGCGAAGGAGGTCTGCATCATCTTCAGCTCGGGCCAGGCCGCGCGCAACGCGACGGAGGTCTTCACCGCCGCAGGGAAGTTCTTCATGTTCATGGACAGCTCGTCGAAGCTGTAGAAGTAGGCGCTGTCTTCGAGTCCCAGTTCGCGGATTTTGCGGAGCAGCTCCACCTTTTTCCCGACATTGGCCTGGGTCTCTTCGTCGGTGCCTAGCCGGAGGCGGCCCACCGTGAAGAAGTTGATCTGGTCGCGGTATTTTTCAAGGAATCTCAGGTCCGGGTGCGGGGAGTCGCCAGAGTAGATGTTGTTGGGTGACAGGCGGTAGCGGAGGAGAAACTCGTAGATGCCCTCGCGTTGGGCATCGGACAACGTCTTGAGTCCATACCAAGAGCGGTAGAAGCCCTCGAAGAAGCAGAATGCCGTGCGTAGCGACCCCTTCCTGGGTAGCGTGAAGTCGTAGACGGTGAACTCGATCCGGATGGTCTCGGAGAAGGTGCCAGCGGTCAGTGTGAGCTTGCCCACATAGCGACCCGCTGGCGCATTACCAGTCCGGATGCGGCAGAAGAGCGATCCGAAATCTCGGGGCGGCACGGTCACGGGCGCGCCGTCTTCGATGATCACATCGGGAATCGCGCCCACGAATGGGACGGGTAGGTCTGGCGGCTCGGTGGTGACCCGCTCGACCCGGCCCCACGCGACGTTGGCGGCGGGGATGCGAGCGCCCTTGTCCTCGCGCACCAGATCGGAGACGGAGACTGCGACCGAGACAGGGTCCATGTCCCGCTTGCCGAGGAGGATCACCTGGAACCCCTCGTACTCGTTCCGGGCGGCGGAGAAAACCACGGTCTTGCCGAATGCCCGGATGGCCCGGAAGAAGTCGGGCGCGCCGTTGAGGCGTTCGGTCGATGACAGGACCGTGGCGACGAACGGGGCTCCCGGACGCGAGGATTTGGCGGCCAGCAGGGCGTCATAGTCGCGTTCCAGTTGCCGTTTGGCCTCGGCGGCCTGGCGGATGCGTTCCTGCTCGAATGCCTCCTCCCGTTTCCGACAGTCCTGGCGAAGCCGCTGCCAGCGTGCCTGGTAGTCGGCGCCGAGAGCGGCGGTCTCGCGCCCAGAGTGGATCCTAATATCGTCGATCAGGCCGTAGAAGGAGTAGGCGGAGCCGTGCGAGTTGGCCCCATCGCCCAGGGTCGCGCCGTATGGGTTCTGAACCAAGGCTTGCGCACGTTTGCCGTCCTCGGACGTGCCGACCTTGCGGGAAACACCATTGATGAAGATCTCGACCTTGCCTGCAGCATAGGTGAACACGAGATGATGCCACTGGTTCGCCTCCACGACATCCGCTGTGGAGTAGACCAGCCACTTGCCGGTGGCATCCTTGGTCTTGAGCTCGGGGCGGCCATCGCGCATATCGACATAGTAGCCGATCGCCTCCGGGGTGACGGTGCGGTCTCCCTTCCAGAAGATGGTCCGGAACCCATCGGTACGGAATGGCTTGATGATGCATTCGACCGTGAAGTCGTCCCGCAGGGAGATCGTTTCGCTGTGGGGGACCCGCACGCGCCGCTTGCCCGCATCAAAGAGCAGCGCCCTGCCGAATACGCCCGGGTGAACGAGATCTGGCGACCACTCTCCCTCCGTCCGCCCATCGTTGCCGCCCGCCGCATCTCGCAGCGTTTCGCCGGTGGTGTCGAACGTCCAGTGCGCCAGCGGCGCCGCCCGCAGCGCCGTCGCGCCGGAAAGCAGCCACATTCCCAAGCACAGAGCAACCCATCGTGAGCAATCAAACCATTGAGCGTTCATGCCAACTCCAAACAAGACCACAGACTTACGACCAGTCCGCACCGTAGCAGGGCGAGCCCCTCCCTGCCACCGGTTGGGGGCAGCCGCTGCAATCGTGTCTACGCTGTTGACTTCCCGCCCTATAGGGCGATATTGAGTGACACTGAATGGGATCTGTTCCTCTATGAATGCCAGCATGACACAACTGCGACTTACGAACCTGCGGCCTCTCGCCGCCCACTAGGGCGTGGTTGCAGTCGTTGCCGTTGTCCTTGGCATCTCCCCCGACTCGCAACCAAAGAGGTTGCAGGCTACTCTCCGAAGCCGACGCCAGTGTCCGGTGTCGTTCCCCCCTTTCCGATACTAGCCGAACCATGGGATTATAGATAATGAGCAGTCAATACGCCAAACCGGAAGCCTTCGCCCCTGCGCAACGAATGTGGCCAGGGCAGACCATCACCAAGACCCCCGCCTGGTGCGCGGTCGACCTGCGTGATGGTAATCAGGCCCTGCCCAACCCCATGACGCCCGCCCAGAAGTGGCGGTACTTCGAGTTGTTGACCGAGATCGGTTTCAAGGAAATCGAGATTGGCTTCCCCTCCGCGTCCGCCGACGATTTCCAGTTCTGTCGCGACCTGATCGAGAAGGGCGCGATTCCTGACGACGTGACCATCTCGGTGCTGACCCAGTCGCGCGAGCACTTGATCCGCCGGACCCTTGAAGCGTTGGCGGGCGTCAAGCGCGCCACCGTCCACGTCTACATCGCCACCAGCGATCTGCACATGAGTTTCGTCTTCGGGAAGACTGCGGAAGAGACCAAGGCCATGGCCTTGGAGTCGGTCGCCTTGATCCGTGAACTGGCCGACCAGATGCCGGAGAGCGACATCGGGCTGGAGTTCTCTCCAGAGGAGTTCACGGACACGGATCTGGACTTCGCTGTGGATATCTGCGACGGGGTGATCGACACCTGGAATCCCGCGCCGGGCGGGAAGGTGGTCATCAATCTTCCCGCCACGGTCGAGCGCCAGTTGCCCATTCACTACGCGGACATGATCGAGGCCTACATGGCGCGCCAACGGCGGGGGGATGCGGCGATCATCTCGCTGCATGCCCACAACGATATGGGCAGTGCGGTCGCGGCTACCGAGATGGCACTGATGGCCGGGGCTCACCGCGTCGAAGGCACTCTGTTCGGGCACGGCGAGCGCTCGGGCAACGTGGACTTGGTCACGCTGGCCCTGAATATGCAGTACCTGGGCGTGGAGACAGGCCTGGACTTCAGCAATATCGAGAGCATTCGCGGCGAGATCGAGGAGCTGACCGACATGCCGGTGGCCGCTCGCCATCCGTATGCTGGCGAGCTGGTGT
>JABGQJ010000230.1 GCA_018648945.1 Victivallales bacterium | reverse complement strand
CAAGGTGCTGGCGGGATTGGGTGTGGGATACAGCCGATGTATCGATTTCCGGCCACCAGCCGCGCCGGCGCTCTACCGTTCGCACGCCATCGCCCAGGTCCTCGACGGTGCCCGGCAGGTCACCGTCTGCTTTTGGCTGCGAGGGGTGAAGAGGCCTGCTCCCGAGGGGCGCGAGTTCCTGCTGTCATCCCCCCCGCTGACCATCTTCCTCCACGAGAAGACCAAGGGCTACCCGGCCTTGGATCTGAGGGGAGATGTCGGGAAGGGCGTGCTGTGGGCCACCCGGCATAGCGAAGCCATCTCGGCAGACCGCTGGAGTTTCTACGCATTCACCTATGACGCCGATGTGGCCGAGGACAACTGCCTGAGCTACAGCGGGAGCGATGCGAGTTCCGTGCGGCTGACTTGGACGGCTTCGGGAAGCTGGGGCGGACTGGCTCCCATGAAGGACGGGACCTTGGTTCTGGGGGCAGGCGACGCACGAGGAGAAGGGGCGCTCTCGGGCCTGGGAGACGGGATTCGGGTCTATGCAGACATTCTGTCCGGCACTCAACTGGAGGCGCTTCGTCTCAAGCAACTGGGACCGAAATGGGAACGGGAGCGGGTCCGCCAGAAGGCCAAATTGGCGGCCGACCGGCAGCGTGAGCAGGCGAGGCGGGAGAAGCGCTTCTCGGGCTCTCTTGCCCTCGTTCCCATCGATCCGCTGAGCCAGGTCTATCCTGATCGGTTGCCGGCACCCTTGGTTTCTCGCGAGCCACTGGGCGTGCCGGGTGGCGGGTTCGTCTCGCTGCAGTTCGCCTTGCGCTCCGACACGGGCGGGCGGTGCCGGCTGCGCCTGGAGCCACCGAGCCACCGTGGTCGCGCTCTGGGCGGGGAAGGCGTGATCTACCAGGTGGTGTCCGTGCCGGTGGAGGCCAACACCAACGGAGGCAGTCGGACGGCCATCGGGCGGCGTCCGCCGGCAGGTTGGATGAAGAGCTTCGTGCGCGAGGCTCCATTCCGAGTGGGCGAGGTGCTGCAGGTCGTGGACGAGATCGTGCTGAAGGCAGGCGAGACGGCAAGCGTCGCCCTGGTTCTGCCGGTACCTCGCGATGCGCCTTCGGGCCTTTACCGAGGGCACTTGGTCGCGGAGTTCGGGACGCGCCAGGAGCGTGCCCAGTACGGGTTCCAGGTCCACGAGGTGGCGGTGGCGTCTCCCTCGGTTCTGGCCGTCAGCTACTGGCTCAGCCCGGCCCCCGAGGATCTGACCAGTGAGACGCCCCCTGAGTGGTGGAGCAAGGAGCACTGGGTGCTAATCGAGGGCACAGCCCGCAATCTGCGCGCGTTCGGGCAGACCCATGTTCTCACGCCGGTGATCAAGGGCGAGTATCCGTTGACCGATGTCGTCCGCAAGAAGGACGGTGGCTACACCTTCGCCTTCGATCGCTTCGACCGTTGGGTGGAGCTCTTTCTCGCCAGCGACTACCAGGGCATTCAAGGGCACCATGTGACGCTCTGGGGGGCGATCCATGGGCTTGACGAGGCGACTGGCAAGCGCGGCTTGCTGCTTCGCTCGAACGCTGGCGAGGAGTATGCGCGTTTCCTGGCTGCCTTCTTCACGGCGCTGCGGGGACACCTGGCGGGCAAGGACTGGTTGGACATCTACGAGCAGCACCTCATTGATGAGTGCAGCGATGTGCCCCGCTACCGCGAGTTGCAGGCTCTGGCGAGGAAACACCTGGCGGGGGTGCGGATCGTGGACGCGATCAACCGGCATCCAGAGGAGCTGAGCAAGCTGGTGGATGTTCCCGTGCTGAGCATCCAGTACGCGGAGAAGCTGCGGGTCGAGAGCCAGGCCTGGCGGCAGGCGGGAAAGCGAGTGTGGTACTACAACTGCTGCAGCCCCATTCCGCCGATGCCGAACCGACACCTGGACGAATCGCTGGTCTGCTCCCGGCTCTACCCCTGGTATGGCTGGCTGTTTGGTGCGGAGGGGTATCTGAACTGGGGAGGCAACATCTACCGGGGCGCGGATCCCTACGCCACGTCGGTCGGGCCCGTACCCAGTGGTTCTCAGAATCCCGGGCATCCGCCAGGCGATAATTGGCACTACTACCCCACGCCGGGCGGCTTGGTGCCGGGCCTGCGTATGCTGGCCTTCCGCGAAGGGCTTCTGGACCATGCATTGCTCGTGATGCTCGCGGAGCGGGACCCGGTCAAGGCCAAGGAAATCACGGGCAAGCTCACCACCGGCCTGCGGTCGTATTCCCGGAAGGCAACGGACTACCATGCTGCACGAAGGGAGTTGCTGCGCGCCTTGGCCCGGTGACCCGCTGCTCACGGGAACGGAAACGGCCCGCACGAAGGATCGTGCGGGCCGTTGAGGAAAGACGAGGCGATGTCTGACTACGGCAGGGCGGGCGTGGTGGTCGCAGAGCCGTTGACGTGCCAGGCATGGTTGTCGGCACGCATGCGCTCGGGCTCGGAACGGAAGTTGAGCATGCGCATGGATTCGACATGGCCATCGCAGAAGGCGATGTTCATCTGGTCGTTGTGACGTTCGTCCATCCGCGCCCAGTCGGAGTAGCTATCCCAGAAACTGTAGGTGCCATCGCCAGCCAGGAAGGTGAAGCTGGCCTTGTCGATGCTGGTGACGGTACGGCCATCCAGATAGCGGTTGAAACCGTAGTTGCTCCAAATGCTACTGCTGGTGCAGGAAGGGCACATCATGGCCTTTGGACTCTTCATATAGCTGTAGATGTGGTAGAACCACGGACGGTGCCGGGTCGTGATGCTGTTCCCAGAGGCGTCCTTCCAGCTGTAGGTGATGGAAGGAAGTGTGCTGCTCCAGACGTTGCGCGGGTACTGGTCATCGTTGTCCCCGGTGTACATGACGCTCGACAGGCCGATCTGTTTCAGATTGCTCGTGCAACTGATCTGGCGGGCTTTGGCGCGAGCCTGTTGGAGGGCAGGCAGGAGCATGGAAGCCAGAATTGCGATGATCGCGATGACCACCAGCAGTTCGATGAGGGTGAAACCCAGGGCCTTGCGAAGCTTGTGCATGGACTCGATTCTCCTTGACGTAGTTGCGGGGCGGTTTCGGAATACAGACCAAAATTACAGACTATATGGACCCGCGCACCTTGCCTTCCCATACGCTCTTCTTCAAGTGTTTGACCCGCGTTTTTTATGAAATGCACAGTTATTTCGAACTCTCACGCACGGGATCGGCGGAAGAAGTTCCACTGCAAAGGCTCTGGCTGCGGACGGTACTGCTGCCATTCGGCGGGCGGTTGGCTCGCCCAGGCTGTGGAAGCGCAGGGAAGGAGCACGTCGTTGGCGGGCAACGCGCGCCCGATCCCGGAGTGTACCTTGCCTGGTAGGTCTAGCCTACCCGAGTGATTCCGTCGGGCAGCAGGTCGTAGCGGGTGCCGCCGAGGATGAGAATGCCCAGCCCTTCGCTCTTCCCGGCGGGGCAATCGACTCCGTGGTAGGAGGACAGGTACACCCGGTCCTCGCCGAGTTCGGCCGTCTCGACGCCGTCGATCAGGGCGGTCTGGACAGGGCAGGGCGGCAGGCTATCCGTGGAGGGACAGAGCAGAACGCCCAAGGTCAACCTGCCTGCGAAACCGGAAGGGCTGAAGCGGAGGTGGTGTTGGTTGTGCCATTGGCTGGCGCGGGGGGATTGGCGCGGGGGTGGCTGCCAACCCTCGGTTTGGGTGAAGAAGCCGACGCGGTGGAACATCACGGCCCCGTCCAGGGCGGCTCCCTTGCGTTCGCAGGAGAACGTTCGGGCTTCGGCATCGGTGGCAAACTGCGCCCAGGAGTGCAGATTCCACTGCGGGGTGGAAACGATGCCGGGCTTGGCCTCGAACTCGTCCACGAGCAGGAAGCAGCGATGGGCTTTGAGGAACAGGAAATGCCTTCGGCAGCGTTCCGCCCGGTCGGCATAGGCGGCATCGGCCGTGCCTCGTACGTAGGCCAGGGCGTCGTCCTCGTAGGCCGCTTCGAGTGCCCCCGCCGCCGCGTGGGAACGCATAAGCTGGCCTGCGTCGGAGAGGGTTAGGCAGTTGTGGCTCTTGGTGTGCCAGACCCAGTTCGCGTGATGGGGCGAACCGTAGCCGTCGTAGTAGCCGCTGGGCATGGCCAGGATGGTGCCGCCAGCATGCAGGATGAAGTCGTTCTGGTTGGCGTGCGAATGGCTGATCGAGCCAAAGGGGCTCGACCGCACGATCATGGCGATGTCCTGGTCTGCCTGCTCCGGCTGCGTGCGGAAGGCCCCCCACCCAGCGACGGGGAAGACGCGGAGCGTGCGCGCGGCCGTCGCGGGGTTCCCGGTTCCTGGATCGCCGGGGAGAAGGATGGGCAATGGGTTCACGTAGGCGAAGCCTGAATCTATGCGTTGCGGGCACTCGGTGGCCGCGTCTCGGAGTTGCCGGACATATTCGGTGAATTCGCTGGTGCCGGTCTCCCGCCCGATGAGTTCAACCAAGTCGGCGTTGGCGATCCAGGTAGTGGCCCAGCGCTCGGAGTGATCGCCGAAGCCGATCCACTCCGCGTAGGGGGGGAAACAGGCCTGCCGCCAGCGCGCATGGCCTTGCCAGAAGGGGCGTCTGAAGAGATCGATCCCCGCGCCGTGCTTGAGCGCGGTGGCGAACATGGTCATGATGTTGACGTAGGCCAGGCCGTAGGAGAGACCTTCGGCCCAGGCGCCGTCATCTCCCGACCAGACCGGCCAGATGCCGCAGAGCACCGGGCGGAGCCACTCCAGCCATTCCTCGGCTTCGGGAATGTGTTCGTGGAAGGCGAGGGCGGTCATGGCCAGAAACACGATCTCGCGCCCGGCATGGGAGTCGAAACGGGTGATCCCGTAGCAGCCGCGCCCGTGCATGTGTTCGAAGGTGATCTGCCCCCGGCGCCGGTACTGGGAGATGACGATCTCGCGCTCGCCGTCGGTAAACTCGTCGAAGATCCAGTCGCAGGTAGTCGGCCCATGCCAGATCACGGACATGTGGGGTTCGTCGTTGTGGGCGAGATGGGTGGAGCCCATCGGATCCCAGCGACAGATGCTGGTCATACGCTCGCACGCGGCTCGGGCGTACCGCCGGTCACCGCTGAGCAGGTAGGCCAGGCCCAGGGCCTGCGAGTTGGCGACGAAGGCCCGGGACTCCCACATGGCCTTGCCAAAGGCCCCGGCAAAGGCTAGGTAGTCCAGCGACCGGTTGGGGAGATATGGCGGTTCCTCGATGTGGCGGGGATCGGCGAGCAGTTCCTCGGCCTCGGGCTGGAGCCGGGACCAGGCATCGGCGTATTCGTCGTTCAGGGCGGCGCGGATCTGGTCGCGCCGGTTGGTCGAGAGGTAGAGGCGGGGATGGTCCGTGCCGAAGCAGGAGAGCCATTCCGAGACCGGGGAGACGGAGAGTTCAACGGCGTCTTCGGGCACGGTGAAGGCAAAGGTCTCGCCGGTGTCTTGCCGGTCTGCCCAGTGCCAGGTGTAGGAACCTGGGGCCAGCACCTCGACGGGCAGATGCACGGGGTCGCGGAGACCGTCTACTGCGAGGATCGCAGTGCCAGCCCCATTGGCCACGCGCAAGCGGAATGGTCCCTGCTCGGACTTCGCCTTCCAGGCAAAGACGGGCGGGTTGGTGCTGATGACTGCCTGATCGCGGGGTTGCCGGGGATCGAGGTGGGGATGCGGATTGCGGGATGCGAGCATGGAGTTCCTCAGATGCGGTGCGCCAAGCCAAGCGTCGCGTAGACGGCTTCGTGGAGGCGGCGACGCCAGGGGAAGAAACCGTTCGCCTTGTCCTCGCGCTTGGGGTGGACTGCATTGGTCAGCAGGATGATGTACAGATCGTGATCCGGATCGACCCAGAAGGAGGTGCCGGTAAACCCCGTATGGCCGTAGCTGTTCGGTCCGAGATACTGCCCACCAGAGCACATGCCCTCGATGCCTCCCCAGCCCAGGCAACGGGCGGAGCCGGGAACGAACCCGGCCGGCTTGGTGAAGCGTGCGAGGGTGGTCGGGCAGAAGACGGGTTCGCCGCCACCCAGCAGGCAACTGCCGAGCCGGGCCAGATCTGCCACCGGGGCGAAGAGACCGGCATGGCCAGCCACGCCATCGAGCCAGCGGGCGTTCTCGTCGTGCACGATGCCCTGCAGTGGGACTCCGGTTGCATCGCATTCGGTGGGTACGCAACGCGCGGCGAGGGCGGCGGACGGCGTGTATTGGGTCTCGCCCATTCCCAGGGGGGCGCAGACTTCCAGTTGCACCAGTTCTGCCAATGGCACGCCGGTCTGCTCGGCGAGCAGGAACCCAAGGGTGATCAGGCCGATATCGGAATACACCATGGTCTCCGTTGGGGCGCTGGCAAGCGGGGTGTCAAGCACGCGCTGCCGTCGCTCGGCGGCAGTGCCCAAGGGTTGGCTGTGGAAGGGAAGCCAGGAGGGGAACCCGGCACAGTGGGCCAGCAGGTGGGCTACGGTCGCCTCCCTGCGTTCCGGCGCGGCCTTGGCCGACGACAGGAAGTCGGGCAGCAACGTGCCCACCGGGGCCGCGAGGTCCAGCAGTCCACGACCATGCAGGCACATGGCCACGCTGGTCGTGCACACCACCTTGGTCAGCGACGCCAGATCGAAGAGGTCGTCGGCTCGGGTGGGCCGTTCGCCGGCATACGTGTGATTGCCGGCAGCCATGGTCTCGGCCAGCCCCCGCGAGGAGCCGACCGCAAGGACGGCTCCCGGGAAGGCGTGTTCCGAGATCGCTTGGTCGAGCAGGTCGGACAGGACAGGTTCGAGATCCACGGACATACCCTCCGCCTGCGCGTGGTCATGCATTTGCCGGGGCGAGCGCCCTACAGGCCGAACAGCTCCTTGGGGCGGTCATAGGCGAGGTACTTGACCAGCTTCTCTGCCAACGGCAGCGGCACCTGGCCCATCTCCACCATGTTGCCGACCACGTCGGACAGGACCCGGCGGAACATCTCGTGGCGGGAGCCGTAGGAGAGCACCTTGCGGGAATCCGAGACCATGCCGGCCATATTCATCAACACATCCACGCTGCCCACGTACTCCAGCTGGCGCTTCATGCCGATGGGGGAGTCGTTCAGCCACCAGGCCAGCCCGAGATTCACCTTGGCACCAAAGGCTCGGGTGAGTTGGGCCAGCGTGCCGGTGTGGGTGGGATTGAAGTTGTAGAGCACCACGTTGAGGCGCTCGTCGAAGCGGTTGAGCAGATCGCGCAGGGGGGTGACGATGTCGGTCACGTGGTCGGAGATATCGCCGCCGGTATCGGCACCGATGGTCTCGAACAGCATATCGCGAACATCGCGGACCGCGCCGATGTGGAGCTGGAACACCCAGCCCTTTGCCGCGTCCATCTCGGCCACTTCGTTCAGCAGGTAGGACATGAAGAGGACCATCTCGTCCTCGTCGAGATCGTGCCCCTTGCGAGCCTTGCAGAAGATCTCGTCGGCGTCCTCTTCCTCGACATCGAAGGCGAAGGGGACTTCCACGCCATGGTCGCTGGCCACACAGCCGTTCTCGGCGAAGAAATCGTGGCGGGACTGGAGGGCAGCCACCAGATCGGTGACGGATTTGAACTTGCTACCCACGAGCTCCTCGAACTCGGCGATGTATTCGCACCAGTCGGGCTTGAAGATGTTCATCGCTTTGTCCGGGCGGAAAGTGGGCAACACGCGCACCGGGCAGTCGGACTGGGCCAGCTTCTGGTGGTACTCAAGGGAGTCGATGGGATCGTCCGTGGAGCACATCACCTCCACCTTCATGCCGGCAAGCATCTGCTGTTGCCGCATCTCGGGGCGGGCGAGGGCCTCCTTGCCCTTGTCCCAGATAAGTTGGGCATTCTCTTCGCAGATCAGTTCGTCAATGCCGAGCGCCCGTTTGAGATCGAGATGGACCCACTCGTAGGTGGGGTTGCCCACCAGCTCGTCGAAGACCGAGGAGAACGCCGCCCACTTGTCCTCGTTGCTGCGGTCGCCGGTGACCAGTTCTTCCGGCACGCCGCGCTTGCGCACGCACTCCCAGACGTAGTGGTCGGTGGCCGCCTCCGCGTCCCAGAGATCGCCGAAGTTGCCGTTTTCCCAGATCGCTTTCACATCGGCGTGGTTGTGCGCGTCGATGATGGGCAAATCCTTGATGCTCTCGAAGAGATCGACGGCGGTATCGTTGCTGAGTAGGTATTTGGGCCCTAGGAATGACATGATTCCATCCTTTTGTGGGGAGTTGGTCGAGCTTTGGGGGGCTCCTCCGAATAAAGCTGGCCTGACGGGAAAATCAACGGGTGGCCCGCGCGAAGGTCCGTGCTTTTGCGCTTCGGGCCGCCGACAGTAAGGTATGCGATGAACAACCCTCCCCGTGCCCCGCGTCAGGCGGAAGGCGCAGCCAACGAACCCAAGGTACCGATCTCATGAAAGCTGCTCAGCTCACCGCTCTGCGCCAGATGGCCATACGGGAGGTCCCCGATCCCGTCATCAAGCGACCGGACGATGTACTCCTGGCCGTGCGCGCCGTGGGAGTCTGCGGCTCGGACGTGCATTACTACGCCACCGGTCGGATTGGCAGCCAAGTCGTGGAGTACCCTTTCACAGTCGGGCACGAAGGCGCCGGCGAGGTCGTCGCGGTGGGCTCGGCGGTGACGAGCGTGAAGCCGGGCGACCGCGTCGCCATCGATCCCCCCGTCTCCTGCCACACCTGCGATCAGTGTCTGACTGGGCGCGAACACACCTGCCGCACGCTCAAATACTTGGGCTGCCCCGGACAGATCGAGGGCTGTCTCGGCGAACTGCTGGTGATGCCCGAGGAATGCTGCTTCCCCATCCCCGACCACATGAGTCTGGCGGATGCGGCCCTGATCGAGCCCCTGTCCATCGGCGTCTACGCCGTGCAGCAATCGATCCCCATGGCTGGTGCCAAGGTGGGGATTCTGGGCATGGGTCCCATCGGCTTCAGTGTCATGCTTCCCGCCCTGGCCGAGGGCGCTGCCGCCATCTACGCCACTGATCGGATCGCCGCCCGGCTCGAACTGGCCGCTGCCCATGGCACCACCTGGATTGGCAATCCCGATGCTGTGGATGTGGTGGCGGAGATCGAGGCGCGCGAGCCCTTGTTGCTTGACGTTATCTTTGAGTGCTGCGGCCAACAGGAAGCGCTGGATCAGGCCATGCGCCTGCTCAAACCTGGCGGCAAGCTGATGATGATCGGCATTCCCGAGTTCGACCGTTTCTCCTTCCTGGCCGAGACCGGCCGCCGTAGCGAGATCTGCATCCAGAACGTGCGCCGCCAGAATGGCTGCGTGCAGAAGGCGATCGACCTAGTGGTCGATGGCCGGGTCGATCCGTCCTTCATGATTACCCACCGCTTTCCCTTTGCCCAGACCAAGGATGCCTTCGACTTGGTCGACAGTTACGAGGATGGAGTTCTGAAGGCAATGATCGAGATTGGCGGGGACTGATGAAGCTCCTAGTGAAAAACCGTCGCGCCCGGCACACCTACCACGTGCTGGAGACCTTTGAGGCCGGCATCGTGCTGCAAGGCACCGAGGTCAAGTCCTGCCGGGCCGGCAATATCTCGCTGAACGAGGCCTACGCTCGCGTCGACGACGACGAGCTGTGGTTGATTGGCAGTCACATCGCCCACTACGAGCAGGGCAACCGAAACAACCACGAGGCCGTGCGCAACCGTAAATTGCTCATGCATCGGCGCGAGATCGGGCGTCTGCGCCAGGCCGTCGAGGCCAAGGGGCAGACTCTGGTGCCTCTCGCAGTGGGGCTCAGCAACGGGAAGGTGAAGGTGGAGATCGGGCTCTGCCGAGGCAAGAACGTCTACGACAAACGGCAGGATCTGAAGAAGCGCGATGCCGAGCGCGAGCCCCGCCGCGCCATCGCCGACTCCCGCCGGGCCTGATGATGAAGGTCACGGATTTTGACTACCACCTCCCCGAGGAGCTGATCGCCCAGCACCCCGCCGAACGGCGCGAACTCTCAAAGTTGCTCGTGATGGGGCGCGACACCGGCGACTGCCAACTGCGCGGTTTCGCTGACTTTCCGGACTATGTTCGCGCGGGCGATTGCCTGGTGGTGAACGACACCCGGGTGATTGCCGCGCGGCTCTTTGGGCGCCGTGATCCCAGTGGCGGCCGAGTGGAAGCGTTCGTGTTGGAAGAGCGTGGCCCATCCCGTTGGCAGTGTCTCCTGCGGCCCGGGCGGCGGCTGAATTCCGGGGCGCGAGTGATCCTGGACGAGGACGCCGGGGCTTTCGTGGTCACCGCGCGTCTGGACGATGGCACCTTCGAAGTCGAGTTCGACACCGCCGATGTCTTGGGCCTGCTCGAACGCGCCGGGCGGGTACCGTTGCCCCCCTACATCCAGCGCGAGGCGTCCGCCGAAGATCGCGAACGGTACCAGACGGTCTATGCCGATCGTCCGGGGGCGGTTGCCGCGCCCAC
>JABGQJ010000023.1 GCA_018648945.1 Victivallales bacterium | reverse complement strand
GTCATTCTCAAGGCGCGGAAGCCTCCCGAATCCTCGTCGGCAGGCGCCGAGAACAAACGGATGAGCGAATACGGCCTGACCTACGACGATGCCCTGCGTATCCAAGAGCTGTTCCCGACCGTGGAAGTCCAGATTCCTTCCCGGGTCATCTCCGACCGCATCCGTCGGGGCCCGCATCGCTTGCCCGGGCGGATCGTGGGTACGGTCCCGTGGTATCTGGAGGGATCCGGGCTGAAGGTCCGCCTAGGCCGCTTCCTGCATCCGGACGATGTGCGCGACATCGCCAACGTGGTGGTCCTGGATGAAGCCACAGCAGAACGTCTCTTCCCTCTTTCGCACCCAATCGGGCAGACCGTGTTTCTGGCCAGCCAGGCCTACCGCGTGGTTGGCGTGGTGGGCCAGGCCAGGAAGAAGAAGGACGACGACGGCGAGTCCGAGGAGAATCTGTACGGCGCCTACATCTCGATCAGCGCGGCCCGCAAGCGGTTTGGCGAGATTCTGCTCAAACGGGGTACCGGCACCTTCGCCTTGAAGAAGGTGGAACTGAACGAGCTCACCGTCACCGCACCCTCTGAGGATGCGGTCGTCCCCTTGGCCAACTCCATCCGCACCATGCTGAAGGAATTCCACAAGCAGGAAGATTTCGAGATCGTCATCCCGCTGGAGCTTCTCAAGCAAGCCGAAGCCACCAAGCGCATCTTCAACATCGTCCTCGGCAGCATCGCCGCGATCAGCCTGCTGGTCGGGGGCATCGGCATCATGAACATCATGCTCGCCAGCGTCACCGAACGCACCCGCGAGATCGGCATTCGCCGCGCTCTCGGTGCCACCCGCAGCGACATCATCCTTCAGTTCCTGGCCGAAGCCCTACTCCTCTCCCTCGCTGGCGGCATGGTCGGCCTTGGGGTTGGCGTTGGCATCCCCAAGATCGTGACCCACTTCGCGGAGATGACCACCATCATCCAACCCAACTCGCTGTTCCTTGCCTTTGGCATCTCCCTCCTGACCGGCGTCGTCTTCGGCATCTACCCCGCCATGCGCGCCGCCGCCCTCTCCCCCATCGAGGCCCTCCGCCACGAATAGCCGAACGGCGCCTCCCACGCTCTGTCAACCGGCCTCCCGCATTGGGCGGTCTACTTGGCGGGGGCCGGACCCACGCTGGCGCCGCCATCGACGTAGAGATTCTGCCCGGTGACGAAACTGGCCTCCTCGGCGAGGAAGAAACAGACGGCACAAGCAATCTCCTCGGGCGGAGCGACACGCCCCATGGGGACCATGCCGGTGTAGCGCGCGTAGCCCGCGCTGCCCGGTGGATTGTTGCGATTGAACAGTTCCGTAGAGGTGGGGCCGGGGGAAACGGCGTTCACCGTGATCCCGTCGGCTGCGAGTTCCAGCGCCCAGCTGGTGGTGCAACTGACCAGCGCGCACTTGGCGGCCGCATAGCTCGTGCGATGGGGAACCCCGGAGGTGACGAGGCTGGCGATGTTCACCACGCGACCATACCCCTTGGCCTTCATCGCGGGCAGGACCGCCTGTGTACACTGCACGGCACAGGCGACGTTGACGCTGTAGACGTCGTTGAGATCCTCAAGGGTGATGTCCGCCAACGGCGCCGGACGGACGAGGCCAACGTTGTTCACCAGGCCATCGATCTGGTACTCGGCAGTGAGTTCCAGAAGGGCCGCGCCGGTGGCGGCGCGGTCGGCAAGATCGACCTGCCGATAGTCGCCGGGGAAGTCCGCGACGGCACGTCGAGCCATGCCAATGACCGTGTGCCCATCCGCAGCGAGTTGCTCGGCAGTCGCGCGACCGATGCCGACGCTGGCACCAGTGATCAGGAAGGTATGTTTGCCCATGTCTTGAGAGTTCCTATCCTAGTCTCTGGGGTTGAGGGGTATGGTGTAATCGCCGATGGGATCAAGACAGACGTTGCCGGCCGGGCCGGTATCAAGAGGAGCGATGGGAAGTTCGAGGGTCCTGCCCATGAACTCGATGCTGGCCAAACGCTCGCGCGTCAGTGTCGTGCCAACGGAGCGGTAGAACGGGAACAGATCCTCGCCCACGGCGATGCTCATGTCCTCCACCATCTCGTCCCACGTCTCCTGGTGCCCGGGTTCGTCGCGCCATCGCATGCTGCGGACCCAATACCAGCGGGGATACCAGGTGGGGCCGTAGCGGTCCTCGATCTTCTGCCAAGTGTACCAGAGCTTGGTCCATTCCGGGCCTTTGCCCCAGAAGGCACGACCTTCCTTGGTCTGGTGCTCCTTGGCAAGGTCCAGCTTGCGCCCCTTCTTCGTCTCCAGCTCGAGAATGCTGTTGCAGTTGCGGTTGGCCTGGTCGAGCTTGCCGCTGAACTGAGCCTGGATCTTGCCCTGGAACCAGCCAGCGTGGGCTTCGCCCTGATTGTGATGGGGGGAGCGACCGGCGAGTTCGCCCAGGTCGTTGCGGGGGCCGCCCATGGTGTGGGCCATCTCATGGGCGTAGATCCCGAGGATGCCGAGAGGGCTGTAGGAGATCACCGCCGCCGCCTTGGGGCGACCGTTGATGGCCCAGCCACCGCCGCCGCCGGCACAGATGACGATGTGGTAGGGCTCCGCGAACCGCTTGGTGGGCAGCCAAGCGCGAATCTGCTTGGCAGCGGCAGGGATGTTCTCCTCGATGCAGTTCAGAACTTCGGGCTTCTGGTTGCCCGCGTAGTAGACCACCACCGAGCCTAGGTTCTGCTCCTGATCCGGGAAAATGCCCACCCCGCCCATATGGGCCATGCGGTAGTCGCCGCCGACCGGTGCCTTGCCGCCGGCGAGCCAGAGCAGTGTCCGGCGCAGGTCGGCGAGCTTGCGCTCTTTGGTGGTCTCGTCGTCGTTTCGACCGATGGTCAAGTCACCCCGACTGTGATGGACGGCGACACGCCCCTTGCCGACCGTGGCCATGTAGGCGACGGGCAAGTCCTTGTTCTCCGCAGCCAGTGCAAGCTCGCGGCTGTGGACCACGCCCTGACCGGTTGAGTCGGTGAGTTCCTCCTGCGAAGCGAAGCGAGCACCGAACTGGCCAACAGCGGTGTTCAAGCTCCAGGCTTTGGCTTGGTCGGGAGTCTTCGGACTGGTGCCGATGACCAACAGGCCGCCGCCATTCCTCACAAACTGCCACAGGGCCGACTGCTCCTCAGCCGTGTAGGGTTGGGCCTTCAGATCCTGCTGGGAGGTAATCACGACGTTGAACTCGGGCGTGGGCCACCAGGCAAAAGGCTCCATGCTCCCCGCTTTGATGCGGATGCGGCTGAGCTCGCCCGGCGTCAGGACCGAATCCAGGGACGCGACGCTGGAACAGATGCGGAATCCCTGGTTGCGGATCTGGCCGCGCAGGCCCCAGAGCATGGCGAACTGGGTCTGGTGAGCTTGGTCGAGGAGGATGTTGATCCCCGTATCATCCTTCAGCGGGGCTTCGCTGGAGACAGTGAACTTCCTGGTGAAGGACACGGGCATGGTCGTGCCGGACGTCCAGTACTTCTCCGCCTTCCTGAGCAACTTGGCGCGTTTCTGGTCCGCCACTGCCGTTGCCCGAAGCCGGGTCAACTGGAGCGCGCTGGGCTGGGCCGGTGCCATGTCGCTGGCGACCAGGGGCTGCCTCTCGCGACCTGGTGCCTGCCAAGCCACGGAGAGGTGGTTGCCGCCCCCGCCCTGCTTGTGAAGGGTCACGATCTTGACTGCCTTGCCAGCAGCAAGAGCGATCGGGGTGGACCTCTGGGTAGGTTGGGCATCGAAGGTGTCGGGACTGGTATAGCCATCCACCCAGGCAATGCGTACCAGCTTGCCCTCTTGCTCAATCCACAGCTCGGCGCCGTCGTCTGCGGCAACCCAGAAGGTGTATTCGCCAGCGACCGGCGGCACGACCCACCCCGTACAGCGGGCACCGTAGGAGTTGCCCATGCTGGCATAGCTGAAATCGGCAAGCAGGCGGAGATCGTCGGGGGCCAGAAGGAAGGAATCGCTGCCGGTCAGATCGGTGACGGCATCGCCGGGGATGCCGCGCCAGGTCTCCTGAATCACGGCACCCGACGGACCTTGGATGGTACGGATGCACCCACCAAGAACGATGGCCAACAGGGCAAGAGGAACCAGTGAAAGCGCATGGCGAGGAATACGGTGCATAGCAGGAGCTCCTGTTCAGAGGTGATACCGTCTATAGTATCCGTCCGCAATCCCCCCTTGGCCAACGCGCCGCTCTGCTCTCCTCATCAGTCAGCCGTGCGCCGGCGAGACCAACCCGAGACGGGTGTATTGCTCTTTCGGGGCACCATGGCGGGCCAACGCCGCCGTGAGTTTGGGCTCCAACTTCGCTTCCAGCGCCGCATCCTCGATGGCATGACGCTGACCAGGATCGGTGCGGAGATCGTGGATCGGGTGGAAGTCGGTGGCGTCCCGATGCCGGCTCGACCGGGCCGGAATCCGCAGATGGGGGATATCGTAGGCGGTGGGCAGGAACACCCCCGCCTCGGCCTGGGCCAAACGCTCGCGGGGAAGGAAGCCTGCGTAGTTCCGGGGCATGGAGGTGTGATGGTACAGCGGTGCGCCCTGCTCCGGCTGGCGGCAGTAGACGTGCACGCCATCGGTCCAGTTCACATCCTTGCCGAAGTAGCCGAACAGCACCGACTCGTGGTGTTTCTCCTCCTGTGTCAGCAAATGCCGGATGGACTTCCCCTGCACATGGGGCGGCAGCTCCGCCCCGTGCCAGTCCATGAAGGTGGGCATGACGTCCATCGTCGCGGTCAGCGCCTGGACTCGTTCGCCCACCCGTTCACTCTCGGGCGCACAGACGATCAGGGGGATGTGGGCCAGTTCGGTGTAGTCCTGCATGTAGTTCTTCGCCCATAGGCCATGCTCGCCGAGGAGGTGGCCATGGTCGGTGGTCAACACCAGCGCGGTGTCCTGCCACATGTCGTGCTCGTCCATCTTGTCGAGGAACTTGCCCAGCCAGACATCCGCCATGGTCAGCGTCCCCGCGTAGGACTTGCGGATGTGGGCCACGGCCTCCGCGTCGTCCAGTTCCGGATCCAGAGGCCCATACTCGGGCCAGTTGTAGAAGTACTTGTCATCCCAGGTGTCGTCGTACATCTCCCGGTACTTGCTGGGGCAGTCGAAGGGCTCATGAGGGTCGAACACCTCCAGATGCAGATGCCAGTCGTCCGCCGCATGGTTCCGGTCCAGGAAATCGGCGGCCTGCGCAAAACAGCGGGGTGTGGGGTAGTCCAGATCCTCCTCCGGATCGCGGAATTCCCGGTTCACCCAGTAGGCCCGGCGCAACTTGCCCTTGCCACGCGTCCCTGCCGGTGCCTGTGGCGCATCGACCAAGGGATGCCAGACATCCCCCTCCTGACCGCGCTCGAATTCCCAGGTGTCGAAGAGCGTATGGTAGCACTCACCGCCACCGTGGAAGTAATGGTAGTGGTCGGTGATCATATGGCTGTAGATGCCGCGTTTCTGGCGCAGCTCCACGGGCAGGCAATCATCCCACGGCTCGACAGGCCCCCAGGGCGTTTCCAGGAAGTTCAGCCGGCCAGTCATCATCTCCCGGCGCGCGGGCATGCAGGGCAACGAGCCGGACCAGTGATTGTCGAAGACCACTCCCCGCTGGGCCAACCGGTCCAGATTCGGGGTCTGAATCCAGCTCTCGCCATAGCAGTTCAGGTAGTGGCGATTGAGGGAGTCGAGAACGACAAACACAGTGCGCATGGCAATCTCCGACAGAGCACAGAACCGAAACGCGGAATCCCTACCATACCCCTACTTCGCAGGATCGCTCCCGGGGTTGCCGCGCTGGCGCATGTCCGGACGCCCGGCCCGCACAATCAGCGTGATTCCAGACCCTACGCCGAACACACCGCAGATCACGAAGACGTGGGGCAGAGAGACCCCCACGCTCACCAGCCAATGGTGAATCACCCCCACCCCCAACAAGGCGGCCATCAGGATCAACCCCATGCTGGCAAAGGCTGCGTCCCGCAGATCCTCCGGGACCATCCGGTTCACCGCCGTGGAGTTCGACCCCCAAACGACCCCCTGCCCCGCGTAGTAGAGGGAAAGAAACAGCAGCAGGAGCACGGGCCCGGATACCGGGGCCAGCCCGATCAAGACCACGCCGATCCCGCCGACCAGAAGTCCCACGCCGTAGCAGCGACACGCGTTCAGACGGTAGATCATGCGAGCGAGCACAAGCAGCACCAACAGGGCCGGGAGCCGAGACAAGGACACGGCCACCGTGATCTGCCCCTCATCGAAGCCGTGGAGTTTGCGGACCAGATTGGGGAGCAGTTGATTGACCGTATGGAAGGCAAACGGCTCCAGCATCAGGCCAGCCACCGCGATCCACAGGAAGGGCCCATGCAGCAACGCCTTCACATCCGCCCGCCGCAAGCGCCAGATGCTCGTCACCTTGCTGCTCCCCTCGTCCAGCTTGGCCGCCAGAATCGCAAAGGCCACCGTGCTCAGCAACATGACCCCACTGGCCGTGAGAAAAAGGGCCCGGAAATTCCCCGAAGCCATAACCGGGGCACCAACCAGGATTCCGAGCAGCGAACACGAATTGAAGACAAACTGCGTGCCCGCGATCGAGCGGCCCGGCGAGGCCCGCCCAGCCGAGGCCACGAAGGGGAACCAGACCCCGAAGAACACCCCGTGCATCACCCCCAACAAGGCCAGCAACGGCCCCAGATAGCGAACGTCCTGAATGAACGGAATCGCCCCAAACAGCACCGCCGACATGCCCATCGCGATCGTCAGCGTCCGACGACGGCCAATGCGCGCCGAGACCTCCGCCGCCGTCGCCTGCCAGAACACCACGCCACCGATCAGCCACAGGGTCAGCTGGGTCCAGACCTCGGTTCCCTGGCCAAGCACCTGCTTCACGTAGCCGTTCACGAAGCAGAAGACGCCAAACCAGGACAGCGTCCAGGTCAGAGCCACGGGGATCGCCGCAAGAACCAGGCGGGTGAACACGGACATGCAGAGCTCCGGCGTTAGGAGGCGTGGAAGTCCGTGACCAATGTGGCCTCTTCGGCATGCCGTTCCAGGGCCAGATCCACCAACCGTGCGATCAGCTCGGGATACGCCACCCCAGTCTTCCCCCAGAGCCGCGGGTACATGCTGATCCGGGTGAAACCGGGAATCGTGTTGATCTCGTTCAGACGCACACTACCGTCCTCGCAGAGGAAGAAGTCCACCCGCGCCAACCCCGCACAGTCCAGGGCCCGGAACGCCCGCACGGCCGCTTGGCGCACAGCCGTCTCCTCGGCCTCGGTCAGCCGGGCGGGAGCGTGGAGAATCGCCTTGGCATCATCGATGTACTTCGCATCAAAGGAGTAGAACTCATCCAGCACCTCGATCTCGCCGGGGACCGACGCGTCTGGCATCCGATTGCCCAGCACCGCCACCTCGATCTCCCGGCCAGCCACGAACGCCTCAACGAGCACCTTGGTATCGTACTGGAACGCCAGCTCCAGTGCGGGAGCAAGCTCGCCAGTCGTCTTGACCTTGCTGATCCCCACCGAGGAACCCATCCGCGCTGGCTTCACGAACAGGGGCAAGCCCAACGCCGTCACCAGATCCTCGTTCGAGGGATGTGGCAGGCCGGCCTCAAGGGCCCGCCAGGGCGCGGTATCGATCCCGGCGTGGACGAACAGGCGCTTGGCCACGTCCTTGTCCATGCAATTCGCGGAGGCCATCACATCGCACCCCACAAAGGCCGCGCCGCACATCCGGAGCAATCCCTGAATCGCCCCATCCTCGCCATAGGTGCCATGCATGACCGGGAACACCACATCCACCGGAATCAGCGACCCACCGGCAGTCTGGAGAGCCGCCCCACCATCATGCACCACCGGAACCACGGCAGTGCCATCCGCAGCCAGGCAGGCCGTATCCGGGCTGGCCGGGCCGGTCACGAACGCATCCTCTGGAAGGAGGAGCCACTTGCCTGCCTTGTCGATGCCAACCACCGTCACTGCAAAGCGCGAGCGGTCCACCGCCCCCACCACATTGTAGGCAGAGCAGAGCGAGACTTCGTGCTCCGCCGAACGACCGCCGCACAGGATGCAAAGAGACTGCCGCGAGTTCATGCTTGGCTCCATCTCGCCAATGTGTCGTGCTGTTCAGACTGCATGGGACACCCAGACGGTCGGGGCCCCGTCGTCCTGCGTGGCCACATGCATCACGATGTCTTCCCGTTCCAGCTCGGCAAGGCATTGCTTCACGCCACGTTCGACTAGACTATACTCATTGCACTCACCGCTGGCATGGGCCATGATCACGGCCTGCGTCCGGCCATGCAGCACCTTGCGCAGCAACTCCAGGCCATCCTCGTTGCTCAGGTGTCCATGCCGCCCGATAATGCGTTGCTTGAGCGACCATTTGCGGTCGGAGTTCCGCAGCATGCCAATGTCGTGGTTGCTCTCCACCACCAATGCGTCGCAGGCCCGCAATTGATGGCTGACCAGGCTATTCACATGCCCCAAGTCCGTTGCGATCCCCAACTTGACCGTCCCCATTTTCACCACGAACGCCACCGGATCGTAGGCATCATGCGGAATGGTGAACGGCTCGACCGTGAAACCACCCACCCCGAACGGACTGCCGGGAGCGAAGATGGTCAGATTGCCCAGTTTGTCATCCCGGCTGCGCAGGACCTCCGCCGTGCCGCGGTTGGCGTAGATCGGGATCCCAAGCTGCTTGGCACAGACCCGCATCCCACACACATGGTCGCTGTGTTCATGGCTGACCAGGATCGCCCGCACCTTCGTCTCATCGATCTCGAAGCGGGCCATGCGCTTGCGCAACTCGCGGGCACTGAACCCCGCATCGACCAGGATGGCTTCGGACTCGGTATGGATAACAACCGCGTTGCCGCGACTGCCGCTGCCAAGGACGGTGATTCCTACGCGTTCAACATTGACTGCCATGCAGATCCTATCTGGTTTCAGGACTCGGATTCCAAGCTTGAAACCTAGCGTTCCGGGGCGTCTTTGCCAACGGATTTCGCCCGCCTTTTCCGTTCCACGTTGAGAGTTACGCGCCCCGCCCTGTGGGGTGTCGGCGCCTATCCTGCCTCCCCGGCGATTCGCCATGAATCGTGCTCCGGCAGGTTGCGGCGAAGACTGAGGAAGGTAGAATGGTGGGATCGGAGTGCCGTCGGCCTGTCACAACGAGGAGCCTTCCTGCCATGCTGATCGATATCCATGTCCACACCTGCTACTGGCGGCACGAGAAGATCGTGCGCAAGAACGGGACGTTCTACCCAACGCCGGAGACGCTCATCGAGATGATGGATGCGGACGGCATCGACAAGGCGCTGTGCATGGGCGCAGTGAGCCCGGCGTACCGCTACACGTTGGTGCCGCCCGAGGAGATTCTGGCTATCTGCGCCGAGCACCCGGACCGGCTGATTCCCACCTGCAATCTGGACCCTCGCTGGCTGGATCACGCGGAGACGAGCAACTTCCGGGGCTTGCTGGAAGCGTACCGGGAGCTGGGTTGCCGCTCCATCGGCGAGTACATCGTGAACCTGCCCTTCGACCATCCACTGAACATGAACTTCTTCGCGGATGTGGAGGCGGTGGGGTTGCCGCTCACCTTCCATATCGCCTCCCGGCTCGGCGGCACCTATGGCTGCAAGGACGAGCTGGGACTGCCACGCCTGGAGCGAGTCCTGCAGGCATTCCCGAAGCTGACGTTCCTGGCCCACTCGCAGTGCTTCTGGAGCCATATCAGCGCGGATGTGCGCGAGGACAATTGGTCCACCTACCCAAAGGGCCCGGTGCAACCGGGGAGGGTCGTGGAACTCATGCGCCGGTATCCGAACTTGGTCGGCGACCTCTCGGCCGGTAGCGGATTCAACGCAATCAGCCGTGATCCCGAGTTCGGCTATGCGTTCATGGAGGAATTCAACGACCGCCTCTGCTTCGGCACGGACATCGCCAACGTGCCGCAGACCCTGGCCATCGTTCCCTACTTCGCGGAACTCAAGGCCAAGGGCCTGATCTCGGCGGCGGCGCACGAGAACATCACCTGGCGCAATGCAGACCGCGTCCTGGGACTGGGACTGGCATAGCCTCGGCTACAGGCTGCTGTGGCCCCACATGTCGTTGTCGTTGTCCATCAACTGCGAGTAGCTGGCGGCCTTGACATGAGCGTCGAGGAACAGCACGCCAGGCCGTCGGCTGTGACGCACGGAGATGCACCAGGGGAAGGTGTTGGGCGCCCAGGTGGAGGTACCGTCCCTGGGGCAGAAGGCGAAGGTGTAGCCAACGTGACTTGTGGTGTTGCTGGCCTCGCAGTAGGAGATGACCTCGCTCGGCCGCTTCACGCTGGACTGGCGTCGCTCCTGCCCGCTGCTCCAATTGCAGTCGCGGTGGACATGGCGCAGGTTCGAGCCATAGCCGCCGATGTTCAGGCTGGTGGTGGCGGTGCAGGAAGGACAGACCCAGACATCGCGGTCGTTCAAGTATCCGTTGTTGAAGAGCGTATAGTTGGCGCTGATGAACACGCCACTGGACGGCTGTAGCGAGCCGGGCACAAGGGCGCCGTTGTTGTCGTCTGCATACATGGCGACGGCCAAGCCGATCTGCTTCATGTTTGAGATGCAGCTGATCGCCCGGGCCTTCTCTCTCGCTTGGCTCAGCGCCGGCAGAAGCATGGAGGCCAGGATGGCGATGATGGCGATGACGACAAGCAGCTCGATCAGGGTGAAGTGGCGGGAAGGACGAGTGAGGGTTTGCACGACGCGTTCCTTTCTTTCCTGACGGGCGTGGAGTCGGGGCCAACACACACTTTAGGCACTCAAGCACCTTCGTCAAACGGTCCACCAACGGTATATTGTGGGCTCGTCTGACTTGGTCCTGCGATCCCCGTGCCCCGATGGAGACTTACCCCTTGTCATTGACTGACCACCCGGTACTCATTCTGGACGGTGCCTGTGGCACCAACCTGCAGGAACTGCACCTGCCCGACAGTGTTTGGGCTGGGGCCGAAGGTTGCACCGAGATCCTGAACGTGACCGCACCCGAGGCGATCCAAGGGCTGCATAGGGCCTTCGTGGACGCCGGGGCGATGGTCCTGGAAACCAACAGTTTCGGGGCCAACCGGATCGTCCTGGGCGAGTATGACATGGCGGACCGAGTCGTGGAGATCAACCGTCTGTCGGTGGAGCACGCGCGAGCCGCCATCGGCGACCAGCCGGACTGCTATGTGGCCGGTTCGGTGGGGCCAACCACCAAGCTACCCTCGCTCGGGCACATCTCCCGCGACGATATGGCCACTGCCTATGCGGAGCAGTTCCAGGCTCTGGCCGAGGCCGGGGTGGATCTCTTCATCATCGAGACCTGCCAAGATCTGCTCCAGGCCAAGACGGCGCTGGTGACCTGCTATGAAGTCCAGGAAGAACTGGGCCTCGAGATCCCTGTGATAATCTCGGTGACCATCGAGCGGACCGGCACCATGCTTCTCGGGACGGATATCGCGGCGGTGGTGGCGACTTTCGAGCCGTTCCCGCTGTTGGCTCTGGGGCTGAACTGTGCGACCGGGCCCGCCGACATGCACTCGCACATCCGCTATCTGAGCAACAACTGGCCAAGCCGGATCTCCTGCATTCCCAATCAGGGCCTGCCTGAAGTGGTGAATGGCCAGACGGTCTATCCGCTTTCTCCTGAGGAATACGCGGAACGGATGGCGGCCTTCATCGAGAAGGACGGGGTGAGCGTAGTCGGCGGCTGTTGCGGCACGACCCCGGCCCACACCAGGGCCTTGGCCGAACGGTTGCGGGGGGCCGTCCCCGGCCAGCGCCACGTGGAGGCCCAGCCCCGGTTGGCCAGCCTGTACCAGACCGTGGACCTTGAGCAGGACATCAAGCCGTTGCTCATTGGCGAGCGCTGCAACGCAAATGGGTCCAGGAAGTTCCGCGACCTGCTGTTGGCAGACGACTGGGAAGCCTGCCTGCGAATTGCGGTGGAGCAAGAACAGGCAGGGGCGCATGTGATCGACCTCTGTACGGCCTATGTAGGGCGGGACGAGGAACACGATCTCACCACTCTCCTGCCGCTGGTCGCCAAGTCCGTGAAAGTGCCGCTGATGATCGACAGCACGACGCCGGCCTGCATCGAGGCGTGTCTGAAGCTGTATCCGGGGCGCTGCATCGTCAACTCCATCAACCTGGAGGATGGCGGCGCGAACCTGCGCCGGATCGTGCCCATGGTGCGCAAGTATGGGGCGAGTGTGGTGGCATTGACCATCAATGAAGACGGCATGGCCATGACCGTGGAAGACAAGGTGGCCACAGCCAAGGAAATCCACCGGTTGGCGGTGGAGGAAGGCGGTCTGCGCCCCCAGGATCTACTCTTCGATGCGCTGACCTTCACCATCGCTTCCGGAGACGAAACGCTGCGCGACGCGGCGGCGCGGACGCTGACGGCCATGGGCCGGATCAAGTCCGAGCTGCCGGGGGTGTTCACGGTGCTGGGCCTGAGCAATGTCTCCTTCGGCCTGCCCACCGGGGCGCGGCGGTTGCTGAACAGCGTGTTCCTGCACGAGGCGGTGGAGGCGGGAATGGATGGGGCGATCGTCAGCGCGGGGAAGATCCTGCCGCTGACGCGGATTCCCCAGGATGCGCGCGAGCTGTGCATGGACTTGGTCTACGACCGCGTGAGGGAGGACGGCAAGACCCCACTGATGGCCTTGATCGCGCACTTCCAGGAGGCGAGCGAAGTCGAGGACGACGAGGAAGAGAAGGGGTTCGAGCTGCCCGAGACCACGCTCTTCCGCAAGGTTGTGGATGGCGACAAGGAGGAGCTGGAGGATGTGCTCCGCATGCTGCTTCTGCGGCGGAGCGCACTCTCGGTGATCAACGATATCCTGGTGCCTGCCATGCGTCAGGTAGGCGAGCTGTTTGGGGCTGGCGAGCTGCTGCTTCCCTTTGTGCTGATGTCGGCCGAGGTGATGAAGACGGCCGTCTCCCAGCTTGAGCCTTTCATGCCCCGTCAGGACGAGGGCGGCCGGACCAAGGTGTTGCTGGCCACGGTGCAGGGGGATGTGCATGACATCGGCAAGAACCTGGTGGAGATCATTCTCGCCAACAACGGCTACCACGTGGTGAATCTGGGCATCAAGATGCCAGCCGAGGCGATCATCGAGAAGGCGCGCGAACACCAGGTGGACGTCATCGGCCTCAGTGGTCTGCTCGTGAAGTCGGCGCTGGTGATGCGCGACAACATGAGCATCTTCAAGGAGGCCGGGCTCAACATTCCCGTGCTTCTCGGCGGTGCGGCGCTGACCAAGCGGTTTGTGGCGGAGGACTGCGCGCCATTCTACGATGCCCCGGTGGTCTACTGTCCCGACGCATTCTCGGGGTTGGCCGCCGTGCGCGCGTTCGAGGCGGGGACGTTGGCCAGCACGGTGTGGGAAGGCGAGGGCAAGGCCAAGGCCCGGCCCGGACGCAAGGAAGCGCGGGTGAGCCGGGACAACCCAGTGCCCGAAGCCCCGTTCCTGGGTGCTCGCCACGTGGTGGACATCGACCCCCTCGTCCTACTACCCTACATGAACGTGCAGGCTCTTTTCCGGGGTCGCTGGGGCTATCGCCGGGGCAAGTTGAGCGCGGCGGAGTATGCCGAACTCACCGAGACCAAGGTCCAGCCGATCTACGACCGTCTGGTTGACCTGTCGGTGAGGGAGAAGCTGGTGACGCCTCGGGTGGCCTATGGCTACTACCGCTGCTTCTCCCGAGGCGACAGTGTGTTCGTGGCCAAGGAAGGGAGCGAGCTTGTGGAGTTCGACTTCCCCCGCCAGGCCAGCGACCCCAATCTCTGCATTGCAGACTACTTCAAGAGCGAGGCCGAAGGCGGCGACATCATCTCCTTCTTCGTGGTCACCATCGGCGACCGCCTGGGGCAGGAATCAGGGAAACTGTACGAGGCGGATGCCTACCACGACTATCTGATGATGCACGGCTTCGGGGTCGAGATCACCGATGCCCTGGCCGAATACTGGCATGATGTGATGCGGCAGGAGATGGGTATCGGCAGCAAGGCCCCCGACGAGCAGTTGGGCTATGTTGTGCAGGACTACCAGGGCTCGCGCTACGGCTTCGGCTACCCCTCATGTCCCGACCTCGGCGCGCACCAGCTGATCTTCGATCTCCTCCGTCCCGAAGACATCGGCGTCAGCCTTACCGAGAATATGCAGATGGTGCCCGAGCAGACGACCTCGGCGATGATCGCGCATCACCCGCAAGCCAAGTACTTCGCCGTCTAGGAGAGGCCCCCACCATGCGCTATATCTGTGCGAACTGCGGTTATGTCTACGACCCTGAGAAGGGCGATCCAATGAACGATATTCCACCTGGCACCCCCTTCGAGGAGCTGCCCGAGGAATGGGTCTGCCCCATGTGCTACGCGGACACGGACCAATTCGATCCACTTGACTGAGAAACCCAGGAACTGCTGCCCCCCAATGAGAGAACCAATACTCGAGCGACTGCAAGCCACCCCATTGGTATTCGACGGCGCCATGGGCACGATGCTCTACACCCGCGGCGTGTTCGTGAACTCCTGCTATGACGAGATCTGTGTAAGCCGACCCAATCTGGTGCGCGAGATCCACGACACCTACGTTGCCGCTGGTGCCGATGTGATCGAGAGCAACAGCTTCGGAGCCAACCGGATCAAACTGGCACGTTACGGGCTTGCCGCCCGCGTCCAGGAGATCAATCTCTCGGCAGCCAAACTGGCGCGCGCCGCTGCGGGCGAAGACGTCTACGTGGCCGGGGCCATGGGACCCTGCCTCAGTCCCGGCGCCAGCTGGCGCGCAGGGGTGGCCGATGAACTGACCGAGGTCTTCGCCGAGCAGGCACTGGCGCTGGCCGAGGGCGGCGTCGACTTGCTGATGTTGGAGACCTTCTCCCTGCTCAAGGAGGCCAAACTGGCTGCCAGCGCCGCTGCCGCTAGTGGGTTGCCGGTGTTCGTGTCCTTCGCGTTCGCCCCGAACGGAGAGACGGCCTTGGGCATGCGGTTGGAGACGGTAGTTCGTGAACTAGACGCCGATCCCGCCGTGGCCGGCATCGGGCTGAACTGTGGCGTGGGGCCGGCCGATGCCTACGACTTGGTGGAGCAGGCCGCCGCACTCACCCACAAGCCCGTGGTCGTGATGCCCAATGCCGGTATGCCAAAGGATGTGGATGGGCGTCTGATCTACATGAGCAGTCCGGAGTACTTCACCGAGTATGCCAGGCGCTTCATCGAGCTGGGCGCGCGCGGCGTCGGCGGGTGCTGTGGCACCACGCCGGACCACATCCGGATGGCCGCCAAGGCGGTCAAGAGCATGAGTGGCGTGAAGCGGCATGTGACCATCGTCCCGGCAGCTCACAACGAGCGGCCGGACGTGGCGATGGTGCCGTCGAAACAGAAATCCCGCTTTGCCAACCTGCTGCTCAGTGGCAGAAAGGTCGCCTCCGTCGAGCTGACTCCTCCTCGCTCCACCGATCTCACCTCGTTCCTCGACAAGGCGCGCCAGTGCCACTATGCGGGCGTGGATGCGATCAACATCCCCGATGGGCCGCGGGCAAGCGCCCGAGTCTCCCCCATGATCGCCGCGATCACGCTCAGCCGCGAGGTGGGCATCGAGCCCATCCTGCACTACTGCTGCCGCGACCGGAATCTGATCGGCATGCAGTCCGACCTGCTCGGCGGCTACGCGGCCGGACTGCGGAACGTACTGGCCATCACCGGCGACCCCCCGAAGCTGGGCGACTACCCGGATGCCACGGGGGTGTTCGATGTGGATGCCATCGGCCTGACTCAACTGGCAACCAATCTGAACCGGGGCATGGACTTGGGCGGCAACCCCATCGATCCGCCAGCGGGGATCTTCGTCGGCGTGGGGGCCAATCCCTGCGCGGTGGAGCCGGAACGGGAACTGGAGCGGTTCATCGCCAAGGCGGCTGCCGGGGCGGAGTTCGCGATCACCCAACCGGTCTTTGATCCCGAAGCCCTGTTCCGCTTCCTGGATCAGATCGAGGCGGCGGACCGAAGGCTCCCGATCGTGGCCGGAGTCTGGCCCCTGGTGAGCTACAAGAATGCGGAGTTCATGCGCAACGAGGTCCCTGGCGTGGTCGTTCCAGACGGAGTTCTGGAGCGCATGGGGCGCTGCAAGACCAAGGAAGACGGCGTGGCCATGGGCGTGGAGATTTCCCGGGAAATCTGCGAGCGCATCGCCCAACGCGTCGATGGCTTCCAGGTGAGCGCCCCGTTTGGTCGGGTCCAGATCGCGCTGGATGTATTGGCTTAGCCTCGCCGGCCGAAGATGGCGGTGCCGATCCGCACCAGAGTCGCGCCCTCCGCAATGGCTGCCTCGAAGTCGCCGGACATTCCCATGGACAGTTCCGGCAGCGGCAAGCCAAAGCGCTCGGCCATCGCGTCCCGCAGATTCCGCAGCCGGGCGAAGGAAGCCCGGAGGATCCCTTCGTCTGCATCGAACGCCGCCATGGTCATCAACCCCTGGCAATCCAGATGGTCGCAGGTCACCACAAATGCCACTGCTGCGGGCAACTCCTCGGGCGTGAAGCCGGACTTCGACTCCTCAGCTGTGATGTTGACCTGGAGCAGGATGCACGGGCGCCGGCCCGCTTCGCCGGCAATGCGATCCAGACGCTCCAGAAGTCCCTGCGAATCGACCGAATGGATCCAGTCTGCCGCCAACACGGCGGCCCGCGCCTTGTTCTTCTGAAGATGCCCGATCAGGTGCCACTCGCAGTCGTCAGGCAACTCCGTGACCTTGCGCGCCAGTTCCTGGACACGGTTCTCGCCGAACCTGCGCTGGCCGGCCTCGTAGGCCTCGCGCACTGCAGCCGCATCCACGGTCTTGGACACGGCCACCAAACGCACGGACTCGGGCGGCCGCCCGACCTCGGCCGCCGCTTCGGCGACCCGCGCCTGGGTGGTGGCCAATCTTTGCTGAATCTTCGGGGTCGACATGCCGCACTCTCCCCGGTACATTGCGTGGTTTAGGACATGGGTCGCGCGGCGTGAGGTCCAAGCGGACCGTTCTTGCCACCAAGCGACCACACGGAACCATATGCCCGGTACGCGCCGGAAGCAAAACGCAACGCAGAGGCATCCGTCCCTTTTGGGGACGAAATGAAATCGGACCCCCTCCACCCCAAATCTCCGGACTGGCTCGCGCGTCGTGACCATGGTGGCCGTACGCACGGAAGTCGGCGTGCCAGCTACCGTGAATGGCAACGCGAGCGCCTCTTGCTGGACTGGCTGGGCGGGACCTTCGCTCCGGACGCGATGGCTGATCTGCGCGGTCCGGTCAAGCAGGTCGGCGATGTGGTGCGCGATGTGCTTACGGAGTTCGATGATGCTGGCGCGTTGTTGCTCGACCGCCTGATCCGGGAGTGGCCCGAGTTGGTGGGCGAGGACATTGCCAAGATCAGCGCTCCGGTTCGCTGCGAGAATGGCGTGCTCCACATAGGGATTACCAACACAACCTGGCGATATGTACTTGAACAGCAGTTCCGAGGCCGCTTGCTCGCGCAACTGCGAAAGGCCAGCAACGGGGATGTGCGGAATATCCGTCTCGTCCCTGCTGGCAGTGGTTCCTCGGCGCGACGCGCCCAAGAAGGGAACCGACCCGGCAACTGAGTGGTCCGACAATCCTCTGCGACGCCCGCATGACGGCAAAGCGAACACCGACGGAGATACTGAATGGCAACATGGCGAAACACTGTGAATCTGGCTCTGACCCTGATCCTGGCCGGCATGGCTCTGCATGCACGGCAGGGAGACACCATCGAGAGCCTGGTCAAGCGGATCCACGAGACCGCTGTCGTGGTCCCCAAACCGCGACCATTCCACGTCGATCTAGCGCGGGAGGTGGCGACGGTGACCCGCACGCTGCACTACTCCCGGCGGCGCATGGACCGAGCCACGTCCAAGGAGTGGTTCGACGAGTTCTTTGCGATGCTCGACCGCAACCGGACCTTCCTCCTGGCATCGGACATCGACGAGTTCCGGGACTTCGAGCGGACCCTCGCCACGCAGGTCTACCGGAGTGGGCGCATCCAGTTTGCGTTCGACGTGTATGCCCGGCTTCTCCAGCGGATCAAGCAATGGGCCGAATACGCCGTCGCACACCTTGACGACGACTTCGACTTCACCAAGGAAGAGACCATCACCCTCGACCGACGCAAAGAACCTTGGGCCAAGGATATAGCGGAGCTTGAGGAACTGTGGCGCAAGCGCCTCAAGAACTCCCTTCTGCTGCTCGTCATCGAGCGCGAGATGCGGGAGGAGAGACGAACGGCCAAGGCCGCTGACGGCGAGGCCCTGAAGAAGCCCGAACCCAAAGTCGCTGACGGCGAGGCCCCGAAGAAGCCCGAACCCAAGGTCGCTGACGGCGACGCTCCCGCCCCAGAGGCCGGCGGGAAGGAACCGGTAGCCCAGGCGCCCGACGCGGCGAAGCCGGAGGAGGAGCCGGACCCCAAACTCACGGTTCTGAAGCGCTATGAGCAGTACCTGACCCGTCGCGCCGATGTGTCCGCAGTGGAAGTCCTGGAGATGTTCCTGACCTCCCTGACCCACATATACGATCCCCACTCGACCTACATGGCACCCGCCACGAACGAGGACTTCAACATTGACATGCGGCGGTCGCTGACCGGCATTGGGGCCCGCCTGACCACCGAGGATGGCTACGTGAAGGTCATCGACATCCTCCCCGGCGGACCAGCCGAGAGGGATGGACGACTGAAACCAGGCGACCGCATCGTGGCCGTGGCGCAGCAGGGCCAACCTGCCGAGGACGTGATCGACAAGCCGATCACGAAGGTCGTCCAGAAGATCCGTGGCGAGAAGGGGACCACGATCCTGCTGACCATTCTGGAGAAGGACACGAACCACAAGACGATCATCGATCTCGTCCGGGATGTCGTGAAGCTCGAGGATGGCTCGGCCAAGAGCGAAGTGCAGGAAATCAACCTACCAGGGGAAGAACCGGCCAAAGGCAAGGTGGCGGTCATCTACCTGCCCTCGTTCTATCGCGATTTCCAGGCGGCATCGAGAGGCCGGGACTTCAAGAGTTCCGGCAACGACATCCGGCGCCTGATCACCGAAGCTGGCGGCAGCAAGTTGGACGGCGTGATTCTCGACCTCCGCGCCAACGGCGGCGGTGCCCTGGAGGAAGCCATTGCCATCGCCGGGCTCTTCTTCGGCGAAGGGCCGGTCGTGCAGGTGCGCGAGGTCGTCGGGCGGCCCAGAGTCCGCTTCGACCGCGATCTCGGCACCGCCTACGACGGAGCTCTTGTCGTGCTGGTGGACAAATCCAGCGCATCGGCGTCGGAGATTGTCGCGGCGGCCTTGCAGGACTACCACCGGGCGGTGGTCGTGGGGGATGCCTCCACCCATGGCAAGGGAACCGTGCAGCAGAAGATGAACCTGAACGACCGCTTCCGGAGCAATCCCCAATACGCAAGCGAGAAGGCGGGCGCCCTCAAGCTCACCCTGGCCAAATACTACCGGGTCACCGGTGGCTCGACCCAGCTGCGCGGCGTGGTCCCCGACGTCGTCCTTCCCTCCTACACAGACCATATGGAAATGGGCGAAGCCAAGATCCCACATGCGATGCCTTGGGACGAGATCCAGCCCGCCCGATTCTCCTGCAAGGTGGACGTGCGACCCTATCTCCCGGAGCTGCGCAAACGGTCGGAAGCGCGACGTGCGGCCGATCCCGACTTCCAGCAAATGGTGGCCGACATCAACCACTATGGCGAGCGCCGGAAGCGCAAGACCCTTTCCCTCAACAGGGATTCCCGGCGGACGCTCATCCAGGAGGAAGAGGAGTGGAGCAAGAAGCTTCGCGAGGCGCGTCTGGCCGGCAAGAACCGGCGGAAGCAAGGCGGCAAGCCCAAAGAAGGGACCGCGCCGAAGAAGGAAGCCGCTGGTGGCGGCGACCTGGTCTTGAAGGAGGCCCTCGCTGTGCTTGCCGACATGATCTCGCTCTCCCATGACCCCGACTTCAAGGCAGTGGCGGCAAATGACGCGGCCCTCGAGGTGGAAGCTGGAGATCTGGAGAACGAACTGCAGTAGTTCTCACTGGAAATCTCTGTCCGCCAACCGACATTACTGGTTGCTCGCCTGCTCGCGCCGCGACGGCCTTGAGCTACGGACTGAACACTCTCGACATGAGGCAATGCATCGATACCATGACGAAAAAGGCCAAGAAGACCCCGACTCCCGCTGAACAAGAGCCGGGTAAAGCAGAAGACCTCCCGGCTGCCGAGGATGGCACGGAGCCCGAAGTGCTCGAGGAGACCGCCGACCAGGAAGGCGAAGAGGCACCCGACTACCGAGCCCTCTATGAGGAAGCGAGAGAAAAGGCCTTGCGCCGCCACGCGGAGTTCGAGAACTACCGGAAGCGCACCCAACGCGAGTATGGCGTGGTGCGGGCGCAGACCAAGGCGAGCACCATTGAAGAGTTCCTGACGGTCTACGACCACTTCGGCATGGCCCTTTCCCACAGTGGCGAGGACCCGTCCGTCTTGCGCGAGGGCATGGAGATGATCTTTGCCGAGTTCCGGCGGACCTTCGAGACCCTCGGCGTCGAGGAACTGGATACTCTCGGCCAGCCCTTTGACCCCGCCGTGCACGAAGCACTGGCCCAGGAGGCATCGGCAGATGTTCCTGAAGGTCATGTGCTCCGCCAATGGAAGGCCGGCTTCCGCATGGGAGACAAGCTTCTGCGTCCGGCCACCGTGGTCGTCAGTGCCGGCCCGGAGGCGGCCGGCGAAACCGATGGCGAAGAGAGGGAGGACCAGTAGGCCGCGCAGGCGACTGAGAACATACCATGGCCAAAGACTACTACGAAATGCTCGGCGTCGACCGACAAGCCAGCCAGGACGACCTCAAGAAGGCGTACCGCAAGCTGGCCATGCAATACCACCCCGACCGCAATCCGGGCGACGAGAAAGCGGAGGAGCACTTCAAAGAGGTCTCCGAGGCCTACGAGGTCCTGAACGACGAGGACAAACGCCGCCAGTACGACCAGTACGGCCACGATGCCTTCACCCGCAAGGGCGGCGGGCCCAGCGGCGGACACACCGTGGATCCCTTTGACCTGTTCAGTCAGGTCTTCCAGGGCGGCGGGGGAATATTCGACGGCCTCTTCGGTGGCGGCGGCGGGCGTTCTGGCCCCCGCCAGGGCGCAGACTTGCGCTACGACTTGGAGATCGACTTCGAGGAAGCCGTGTTCGGGACCGAGCAGCGGGTGACCATTCCCCAGGCCGTGGCTTGCGACCGCTGCGGCGGCAGCGGCAGCGAAGCCGGCACGGGCAAACGCACCTGTTCGCACTGCCGCGGCCAAGGCCAGGTGCGAATGGCCCAGGGGTTCTTCAGTGTCAGCCAACCGTGCCCCCACTGCCAAGGCCAGGGCGAGGTCATCGAGAAGCCCTGCCGCAAATGTCAGGGCGAAGGCCGAGTCAACGAGCGCAAGACCATCCCGATCCGCATCCCGGCGGGCGTGGACACCGGCGTGCAACTCCGCGTCGCCGGCGCTGGCCAGGCGGGCCAGAGAGGCGGGCCTTCGGGGGATCTTCGCGTCGTCATCCACGTCCGTCCGCATGATATCTTCACGCGCGAAGACGACGACATCTACTGCGACGTCCCTCTGCCCTTCCACGTGGCGGCGCTGGGCGGCAAGGTGAAGGTGCCAACCATCAGCGGGGCCACCGAGATCCGCATCCCGGCGGGCACCCAGAACGGGGCCCGGTTCCGACTGCGCGACAAGGGGATCCCCTCCCTTCGCGGCTACGGGCGCGGGGACCAGCACGTGCGGATCACGGTGGAAGTGCCAACCAAGTTGAACAGCGCGCAGAAGGAGAAGCTCCAGGAATTCGCCGACCTCTGCGACGAATCCACCAACCCGAAGTGGCGAGAGTTCCTGGACAAGGCGAAGAGATTCTTCTCGTGACCCTACGTTCCATGCAGTTCTGGCGTACCATGGCCGCACTTCTGGTGCTTGCTGTCGCCGGAGCCCAGGAAGCCCCGACGATACTGGCTCCCCGCCCCCCCGCCGAGGGGCACGAGAGCGAGATGGAAACGGTGGCCAAGTGTCTGGCCGAACTTGCCAGCAAGGATGTCCAGGCACGCCGCCGGGCCGTCCTGGTCCTCGGCAAGTACGCCAACTTCCGAGCGCAGGCCGGGCTGCTTCGGGCGCTTCGCGACCCGGACGCTCTCGTTCGTCGATCCGCCCTCGTCTCCTTCTCCGAGCAGCGCAGCATTCCCCCAAGCGCCAGCAAGGGGGTCCTTGAGTTGCTGGCTGACCCCGATGTACATGTGCGCCGAATCGCCTCTTCCATGCTTCCCGAGTTGCTCATGCGGGCCCGCTTTGGCGCGCCAGCCCCACGTCCCGTCCGCCCGGGGGTCCGGCCGCTTCCTGCGGATCCCACCGCTGAACGGCTGAACCGGGCATTGGGCGATGACGATCCCACGGTCGTGAAGAACGTTCTCTCAGCCGCAGCCATGCTCCCGGGCGGCCTCTCTCTCGAAAGGGTACTGGCGTGCCTCGGCAACAGGGATCGCGAGGTGCGCGTTCTGGCTCTACAGACATTGCGGCGCCTGCCCATTCGCGCTGAGCAGCAGATTGCCGCCCGACTCGCGCCGCTGGTGAAGGACGAGGACGCAACGATCCGCCGCGAGACCGCGAGCGCCCTGGCCCGCTGCGGGCCAGCGGGCCTGCCCGCTCTGCGCGCCCTGGCCACAGACAAGGCGCCGGGCGTCCGGCTGGAGGCCTCCAAACAGCTGGTACTCCTCCAGGACAAAGGTGCTCCCGCCATCCTTACCCGCTTGCTCCAAGACCAGGATATCGATCCTGAGGAGCGGGCGCGGCTTGTCCGTCACCTCGTGCTCTTCGACGGTCCCGTGCCCAAGCTGCTGAGCGAACTGGCCAGCGCAGGCCCAACCGCCGTGCGCGCGGCAGCCATCCAGGCGCTGGGCAATCGCCGCTTCGCTCGTCAAGCCCCACCCCCGAGCTTCTTCCTCAAGATGCTGGATGATCCCCAAGCCGCCATCCGCCAGGCCAGTGCACGGGCACTGCTTGTCCTGGCCCCGCGCCTGAGCTTGGCCCAGACTCGGGGCTTCCTGGCCAGCAAATACCCGGATGTACGCCGAGCGGGAATCAGCCGTGCCCGTCTCCTCCCTGCGGACCAGGCCGTCGAGATCCTGCTGGATGCCTGCCTGGACGATGATGCGGGAGTCCGTCGGGACGCTCTCATGCAACTGGCCATCGGGCGGTTGCCGGGCTGGGAGGACATTCTCGGCCAATCGCTCCGCGACCCCGACCCAAAGATCCGCGAGACCGCCGTGAGCGGCCTCGCCTTCGGAGCCTCCACGGCAGCCACCACCCAACTGAGGACCTTCCTGGCAATCTGCGAGGATCCCAAGTTGGCCGAGCGGATCCGGCTGGTTCTGAACCGCCGCCAGAAACGCCAGCCAACTGTGCCCCTGAGGCGTCCCGGGATCCGTCCTGCGCCGGCGAAGAAGCCATGAGCCGCCAATCGCCGCGCGGGCACAGCCGTTGTGAGGGAAAGCGTCCACCTGTCGATCCCCGATGATCGGCGTAGTCAGTGAGGTCCGAGAGTGCCCTTGTCCGCCATGCCCGAGGTCCTGACCCTCGACGTCGGCCACACGTTCCTCTTCCCCGACCCCCCACTCGGCGAGGTATACGCTCGCGCAGCCGCACGCTACGGCGTGCAGGTGACGCCAGCGTGGGCCGAAAAGGCTTGGGAGCGGGCCTGGGAACAGACCAAAGGCCAACAGGAGGGACTGATCTATGGGACGACCTACGAGGAGGGTCTGGACTTCTGGCTGAAGGTCAACCACCGGGTGTTTCAAGACCATGGTCTGAGCCCCGAGGAGATTCATGCCTTCGTCAGCGACCTGTATCTGGGCTATGCGCGGGCCAAACTTTGGCGAGTTGATCCAGGGCTGGACAAGCTTCTGGATCTCTGCGCCGAGCTTGGCGTACCAGTGGCTCTCGTGAGCAACTGGGATGTGCGCCTGCGCAGCCTGCTCGACGAACTCGACCTCCTGGACCGTTTCCAGGAGGTCATCATCTCGGCGGAGGTGGGGCTCGAGAAGCCTGATCCGGCGATCTTCGAGCATGCGCTTCAGCGGCTCGGCGGATCGCGTGAACGCGCCGTTCATGTGGGAGACACCTGGAACGACGACGTCCTGGGGGCTCGCCAGT
>JABGQJ010000229.1 GCA_018648945.1 Victivallales bacterium | reverse complement strand
CAATGCGACGTCCTGGTGACCAACGGCCTGCCAATGGCGGAACGCGACTCGCTGCTGGCCCTCGCCGCGCAGCGTCCAGTCCTGACCCTCTCCCGCGACCCCGGCTTCTGCCAAGCCGGGGGCATCGTCGAGTTCTTCGTCGCCAAGGACCGGATGCGCTTCAGAATCAGCCGCTTCCACATGAGGCGCGCTGGTATCCGCATCCGCAGTCGCCTCCTCAAGCTGGCCGAAATCGTGCCGGCACCAACAAGAAGGAAGTGACCCAGTGCTCGGTTGGCCCAAATCAATACCCGGCAAGATCCATCTGGCCATCGCCCTGACCAGCGCGGGTGTGGTGTTTCTTCTGGCCGCGGTCCTGACGTACAGTCAGTATTCCCGCGCCAAGCACGATCTGACCACCCACCTCCGCACTCTCAGTCAGATGGCCGCCAGCAACCTGGCCGTCCCACTCGCCTTCGGTGATCCAGAAGATGCTCAGGATGCCTTGGGGGCATTCCAGGCCGTTCCCGACATGATCAACGTCATGGTTTCGCGAGCCGACCGTACGGTGTTCGTGCGGCAGTCCTTCGGCAATCGCTCCCCCATCGGATTCCCTGCGACCCCGCTGGCCGACCACGAGCCCCGCTGGCAGGACGACCACATCCTCGTCTGCGCCGACATCGCCCCAGGCGGAGAGAGCCAAGGCACGTTCTGGCTGGCCTGCGGGCTCGACAGCTTCCATGACAGGGTCCGCGAGATCGTCGTCCTCGGGATCTACCTGTACGTCCTCGCCACCGTCCTCGCCGCGCTGGTGGCATGGCTTCTCCAGCGACTGATCACCCGCCCCATTCTCGAACTGGCCCAGGTCGCCGACCGCATCACCCAGCAGGGCCCGTCCGCAGTCCGCGCCGAGAAGCAAGCCAACGACGAGATTGGTGTCTTGGTGGACAGTTTCAACCTCATGCTCGACCACATCGCGGCCCAGAGCGAGCGTCTGAGCGAGCGCGAACGCTGCTACCGCACGCTCTTCTCCCAGGCCGCCAGCGCGGTACTCCTGGAGAATGTCGACCGCCGTATCGTCGAGGCCAATCACACAGCCGCCGAGGTCTTCTCGCAGTCGCAGGAGGCGCTGATCGACAAACCGACCGCCGACCTGCTAGTTGTCCCCGGCGGTCTGCCCGCGCCGGCCGTCGGCGAGCGCGTGCGCATCCCCGAGGGCAAGGCCCTGCGCCCCGACGGCACCACGGTGCCGATCGAGCTTACGGTCACGGGCATCGAAGACGAGGGGCAACACCTTTTCCTGACCAGTGCGGTCGATATCACCGACCGCCTTCAGGCCCGGGCCCTCCTCATGGAATCCCGGGACCAGCTGAAGGAGCGGGTCGACGCCGCCACCGCCGAACTCCGTGAGACCAACGAGGACCTGCGGCGGGAGGTGGACGAGAGACGGCGACTCGAACGTCAGATGATGATGTCCGAGAAGCTCAAGAGCCTGGGCCTGATGGCCGGCGGCATCGCCCATGACTTCAACAACCTCCTTCAGGCCATCCTCGGCAACACCGACCTCGTCCTCATCGGCCAGCGAGATGACCTTGACGAAGACAGCCGCATCTGCCTCGAGGAAACCAGGCAAGCCGCCCGCACTGCTGCCGGCCTGGCAAGCCAGATGCTCGCCTACGCGGGCAAGAGCGCCCTGCGCATCGCCCCCGTGGATGTCAACGACCTGATCCACAGCATGGTTCCCCTCATCGAGGCGGCCATCAGCAAGAACGCCCAGGGCGTCTATGAACTTGCCGAGGAACTGCCCAGAATCGATGCGGACGAGGGGCAGTTCCGCGAGGTCATCATGAACCTAGTCAGCAACGCCGCCGAATCCCTGCCTGCCGAAGGCGGCACCTACACAGTGCGCACCGGCCTCCGCCACTGCGACACCGAGTGTCTGCAACACACCGTGCTGCATGAGGATCTGGAGGCTGGACGCTACCTCACGGTCTCGGTGGCGGACACGGGCAGCGGCATTGAGCCAGACATGGTCGAGAGCATTTTCGACCCCTTCTTCACGACCAAGTTCGTCGGCCGGGGGCTCGGTTTGGCGGGAGTGCTTGGCATCGTCCGCGCCCACCGCGCCGCCATCAGCGTGGAGAGCGAGCCAGGGAAGGGCTCCACCTTCACGGTCTACTTCCCTGTCGGTCCCGCTGGAGCAGCCGTCCTCGACATGCCTGCAGTTGCCCTCGAGGACTGGCGTGGCGAGGGACTGGCAGTCGTTACCGACGATGAGGAAATGGTCCGGCACGTGGCCCAACGCATGCTCAAGGGCCTCGGCTTCCAGGTCGAGACCGCTGAGGACGGGGAACAGGCAGTCGAGCTGTGCCGGCAGCGCAACCCCGAGGTACGCCTCTACATCCTGGACGTCAGCATGCCCGGCATTGGGGGCATCGAAGCCGCCCAGCAGATTCGGGCGCTCGCCCCGGATGCCTGCATAGTCCTGTCCAGCGCCTATGACCGCGAACAGGTGATGGCCCAACTAGGCGAACTCACCATCGCCGGCTTCCTGCACAAGCCCTACGAACGAGACACGCTCCGTTCCCAGATCGCCCAGATACTCAGTCGCTGACCCAACCCAACCGAGGAGAAGGGACCATGCGCTCCCCGTTTCGTCGCACCCTCGCCGCCAGCCTACTCGCCATTGCCGCTTGCCAAGCGGCGGACCTGCCCCTCGATGCCAGCAAGTGGACCTTTGTGGGCGGCAGCTGGGCCGTGATCGGCAAGGGTCTGGTCCAGAGCAATCCCAAGCATGGGAGCAAGGCCTTTTTCAGCGCGCAAGGGTACGCCGCTCCCACCCTCACGGCCCGCTTCCGGATCCGCGATGAGGGGAGGGGCGTCCAAGCAGCTGGGCTCATCCTCTGCTCCACCGATTCCCGTTCCTCCTGCGGGGTCCACTACGATGCGCGCAACGACCAGATCATCCTCAGCCGCACTGGAGATGGCGAACGACACGAGATCGCCCGCCAACGCAAGGTCCCCATCGAACCCAACCGCTGGTACGAGGCCCGCACCACCATCGCCGCCGACGGCAAGATCGAGGTCTTCCTGGATGGCAAGCGCATCATCGCCGCCGAGGACAAAGCCCTCACCGGGGGCCTGGTCGGCGTCTACACCAGCCAGGGGGCCGTCGAATACACGAGCATAGCCGTCACCGGCAAGCCGATTGACGTGCTAGGTTGGCGCATTATGAAGTCCTGGGACGTCCCCCGCGAGCAACACGGAGCAACCATCGTGGAAACCAAGGTCATCGCCAAGCAACCCGGTCGCTACATCGGCTGGCCCACCATCTGCCGCCGCCGCGACGGCGAACTCCTCATCGTCTTTTCAGGCGACCGCGACGAACACGTCTGCCCCTGGGGCAAGGTCCAGCTGGTCCGCAGCACCGACGAGGGCAGGACCTGGAGCGCCCCCAGTTCGATCTGCAACACCCCCCTCGACGACCGCGATGCCGGCATCATCGAGACCCAGAAGGGCACCCTCGTCGTGAACTGGTTCACTTCCCTTGCCTTCGAGTCCTACGGCAAACGACTTGCCGCCGCCGGCGATGTCAGGGCTCAGCAGTGGTTGCTCCACGCCGAGAAGTTGACCAAACCCACGCGCGATCAGTGGTCCGGCTACTGGACCCGCCGGTCCGAGGACGGCGGCAAGACCTGGCTCGATCCTGTCCGGCATGCGGCGACCACCCCCCATGGCCCCGCCGAGCTCAAGGATGGTCGCCTCCTCATGGTTGGCCGGCGCGGCAGCAAGGGCTACACCGAACTCGTCGTCGAGCAATCCACCGACGACGCCAAGTCCTGGCAGGAACTCGCCATCATCAAGCAGGACCCCAAGGACGACCCCACCAAGTACCACGAACCCCACGTCGTCGAAGCTGCCGACGGCACCCTCATCGCCATGTTCCGCTTCCACTACCACCCCGGTGGCAAGGCGCGACGCGACGTGAAGGGATGCTACCTGCGCCAGGCCGAGAGCCACGACGGGGGCAAGACCTGGACTACTGCCCACCCCATCCCGCTCCTCGGCTACCCCCCTCACCTCATCCGCCTGCGCGACGACCGCCTGCTCTGCGTCTGGGGACGGCGCACGCCACCCTACGGCGAATACGCCTGCCTCAGCAACGACAACGGCAAGACCTGGGACGTCGACAACCAGATTCGCCTCGCCTCCGCCATGAACGGCGACCTCGGCTATCCCGCCTCCACGGAACTGCCCGACGGGCGCATTCTCACCGTCTACTACCAAGTGGACAAGGCTGGCGAGAGCACGTCCCTCATCGGCACCATGTGGAAACCTGCTGCCAAACCCTGAACCACCGGGATACTGGCGGCGCTCCTCGCGAACGGGTAGGTTTGCACAACAGACTGACCGAACAGGAGTCCGCCCATGGGGTTTCGCGCCGCTTCCACAAGTAGATGGCTGGGATTCTGCTGCGCCTTGCTGGTTGCGGGCCAAGCCACGGCACAGCTCACGGTGACCGAGGACGCGGCAGGCCAGTGGCTGATCCGGGAAGGGCAGCACCCTGTCCTGCGCTACAACTTCCAGGCCGTGCCGGTGCCGAAGGGAGTCACGGGGATCTACGCGGTCGCCCGCAGCGACTACATCCATCCTCTCTACGGCTTCAACGGCGAGGTCCTCACCACCGACTACGCACCCGACCATCCCCACCACCGTGGCATCTACTGGGCCTGGCCCGAGGTGACGTATCAGGGGAAGACCCATGACCTGCACGCCCTGCAAGGCGTGTTCGCCAGACCAGGGAAGCTCCTGCGCGCGGCAGCCGACGGACAGAGCGCCGTGCTGGAAGCGACCAACCGCTGGCTCTGGGAGAACAAGGAGCCCATCGTCCGGGAGACGGTCAGAATACAGGTCCACCGGAGCGAAAACGGCATCCGCCGGATCGATCTGGGCTTCCGCTATGCCGCCCTGCGCCCCGGCGTCACCATCGCTCGTCGCAAGCGGGAGGCCTACGGCGGGCTGAATGTCCGGCTGTCGCCCCGAACGGACCAGGAGATCGTGCGACACACCGGCGCGCCCGCCTTCCCGGGCCCCGAATGCTGGGCGGAGCTCAGCGGCATCCCGACCGGCAGCACCACCCCCGTGGGAGTCCTGATTCTGCAGCATCCCGGAAACGTGAACCACCCGGAAGACTGGGTGCAGTACCCCGAGCTCAACTGGCTCCAGCCCGCGTTCCCCACCAAGGGAACCGCCTTCGAGCTGATCCCCGAGAAGCCACTGCGCCTGGACTACCGGCTTGTGGTCCGCCAGGGCGAGGGCCTGAAGACTCCACGAGCCCAGCTGGCCCAGGAGTTCGCTCCGGACTGGCAGCCCTTCTCCCGCATCGCCTCCTACCGCTTTGGCGACGACACAGCCTATCTCCGCAAATGGGAACGCCTCCTGGCCGCCTCCCCGCCACAGGAACGGCACCAGGCCCAGGCTCCCTTGCTGGAACTGCTGACTGCGCCCGAGTCGTCGCCTGGTCTCCGCTCCTGGATCTGCGCCCAGCTCAAACTGGTCGCCAACGAACAGGCCCTGCCAGCCCTTGTCGCCGCCCTGTCCGACCCGAAGACCGCCCGCGCCGCCGCCGCCGCGCTCGTGACCCTCCCCGGCGATGCCGTCAACCCCACCCTTCGGCGAGCACTGACCGTCGCCGACACCACGGCCAAGCCGTGGCTTGTCTCGACTCTGGGCCAGCGGCGCGACGGGAAAGCGGTGCCTGAGCTCGCCACCATCATCCACCAGGCGCAAGGCAAGCTGCAACGGACGGCCATCGCTGCACTCGGCGTGATTGGCACGCGCCCAGCCGCCAAAGTGCTGCGCGAGCTCGCCAGGACATCGGACGCGCCAGCAACCGTGGCCGATGCCTCCCTCCAATGCGCCGAGGCCCTGCGCAAGGGGGAAGCCGAAGACCGCGCCATCGCCCTGACCATCGCCCGTGACGTGCTGACCCAGGCCAAGCCCCGCCACCAACGCGCTGACGCCCTGCGCCTGCTGAGCCACCTTGCGCCCCGTGAAGCGTTGCCGATCGCGCGCAAGTGGCTGGCCTCGGACGATGCCGGGCAGCAACGGTCCGTAGCGGTCGCCCTGCGCAGCCTGGAAGACGATGTGGTCGGGCCAATGCTGATTCAGCAGCTCGGCGAACTGCCAGTTGGCGCGCGGGCTGTGGTCATCGAGGAACTCGGTCGCAGGAAGTACCTTCAGGGGCGCGAAGCAGTTGCCTCCCAGTTGGCGCATCCGCAACTCACCGAGACCTGCGCGCGGGTTCTCGGCACCATCGGAACAGCCGCCGAGGTGACCCAGCTCTGTCGCGTCGCAACCGGCAGAGGCGCCGCCGCCGCTGCGGCCAACGACGCCCTGCACACCATGCGCGCCGAAGGGGTGGACCGCGCCTTGCGGGCGCAGCTCAAACACGGTGACGGCGGCCTGCGCCGCCTCGCCCTCGACATCCTCGCCAAGCGCCTTGGCGCCGGTGCCCTGCCCGATATCATCCCCCTGCTCCCCGATCCCGACCGCAAGGTGTCGCGAAAGGCATTCGCCCTGCTGGCCGACCATGCCCAGTTGCCCCAGGCACTGGCGGTCGTGAAAGCCCTGCCAACGTACCCGCCAACCAGCCGAACCTTCGCCTATCGCGCTCTGGGGACCATCGCCGCCCGCGCCAAGGCCCACGAAGAGATCACCAGCCGCCTACTGGCCATCACCGACGCGGGTGTGCCGAGAGAGGAGATTCTCCTCAATCTCCACGTCCTCCCCTGCCCCGCCGCCGTTAAGGCCCTCATTGCCGCCCTGAAGAGCGACGCCCTCGCGCGCCAGGATGCTGCGGGGCGCGCCCTCCTCAAGTGGCCCAACCAGCCGCCTCCCGAGCTTCTCGCCAGTGTCCGAACTGCCTTCGGCGCGACCGAGGAGCCGTTGAAAGCTGTTCTCGCCAAAGCCCTTGACCACCTGGTCAGGCTGGCCACCGTCAACCTATGCAAGGGCAAGCCGGTGACCGCCTCCCGCCCCTGGCAGGGAGGCCTGAAACCGGAACTCGCCGTCGACGGGGTCGTTGCCCTGACTTCCTACTGGAGCAGCCCTGAACCGCCGTCCGCCATCACCGTGGATTTCGGTGAAGCAACCCCGCTGAGTGTCGTCCGCGTCGTCAACTACTGGGACGGGCGACGCTACTACCAGTACCGGGTGGAGGCCTCCGCCGACGGGGAGGACTGGCAGCTCGTGGGGGACCACAGCGGCAACACGCAGCCAGCCACCAAGGAAGGCAATCTCTTCCGCTTCCCCACCACCAACGCCCGCTTCCTCCGGGTTACCATGCTGAAGAACAGTGCCAATCCTGGCATGCACATCGTCGAGCTGCAGGCCTTCACCAATCTGCCCGTCGCGGAGGACAAGCCATGAGCAAGCCAAGCTCCACCCCGGACACGTCCCGCCGCCACTTCCTGAAGACGGGCGGGCGGATCGCCGTGGGCATGCCGTTCCTGGCCGCCTCCCGCGTCATGGGGCTGGCCGGGGAGACCGCCCCAAGCAACCGGATTGCGGTTGGGCTCATCGGTTGCGGTGCCCGCATGGGCGCTGTCGCCCCGGCTCTCGCCCGAGTTGCCGGCGTGGAAATGCGGGCCGTCTGCGACGTCTTCGATCCCAATCGCGAGCGTTCCCGCCAGCAGTACAAGCTGGGCCCTGCCGACAGCATGCGCGATTTCCGCGAATTGCTCGCGCGGGACGACATCGACGCCGTCGCCATCGCCACCCCCGATCACTGGCACGTACCCATCGCCATCGCCGCCGCCAAGGCGGGCAAGGACGTCTACTGCGAGAAGCCGCTCAGCAACACCGTCGCCGAAGGGCGCGCTCTAGTCGAGACCGTGAACCGCTACGGAACCGTGTTCCAGCATGGCACCCAACTGCACTCCTACGGGAATGTGCGGCGGGCGTGCGAACTGGTCCGCAACGGCGGCATCGGCAATCTGAAGGAGATCGTCATTGGCTCGCCGCCAGGATTGGCGACGGGCCTTCACCCCTCCACGCCCGTACCGCCGGAACTCGACTACGATATGTGGCTCGGGCCCGCGCCGCCGGCCCCCTTCACCGCCGCCCGCGTGTTCCGCCACCAGGGTCTGCCGGGGTGGTACTTCGTGAGCGACTACAGCAAGGCTGGCTGGATTGCCGGGTATGGCGTGCACGACCTGGATATCGCCCAGTGGGGCATGGGCCTGGAACGCTCCGGCCCCATCAGGATCGAGGGCAAGGGTGTGTACCCCACCCAGGGCCTGTTCGACACGGTGCTCACCTACCGTCTGGAATTCACTTACGCCAATGGCATCACGATCGTCATGACCGATACGTCGCAGAACCGGCATGGGGTCAAGTTCGTCGGCGACGAGGGCTGGGTCTTCACCCGGGGCGGCATCGAGGCCGAGCCGCGCGCCATCCTCCGCCATCCGGCCAACAAGGATGATGTCCGGCTCTACCGCAGTGGCGACCACGCCCGCAACTTCATCGACTGCGTCCGCTCGCGCCGCGAGACCATCACGTCGGTGGAGATCGCCCACCGGGCCACCAGCACCGCCCTGCTGGGGGGCATCGCCTGCCAACTCCAGCGGCCCCTCCACTGGAATCCGGCGACCGAGACCTTCCAGGACGACGACGCAAACCGCCTCCTGGGCTGACCAGCACTCCCCTCACCGGACCGGAGACACGATACATGCAGCGGAAACTCGGAGTACTCGTGCACGGGGCAGGTTGGGTTGCCACGCAACACATCGATGCATTCTGCCGGAACCCTCACGCCGAGGTCGTCGCCATCTCCAGCCGGCGCCGCAGCAGCGCCGAGGCCCGCGCCGCAGAGGCGGGCCTGGACATCCCCTGCTTCGACCGCCTGGAAGAAGCCCTCGCCCTGCCCGAGGCAGACATCGTCAGCATCTGCACGCCCCAGCATGTCCACGCCGAAAACGCCATCGCGGCCGCGCAGGCGGGCAAGCACCTGGTGATTGAGAAGCCCATCTGCAACAGCGTCGCCGAGGGCAGAGCCATACGCGACGCGATCCATCAGGCCGGAGTCAAGAGCGTGGTCTGCCTGGTCCTTCGCTGGAATCCGCTCTTCCGCACCATCAAGCGCCGCCTGGCCGACGGTGCCATCGGCCAGGTGTACAGCGTCGAAACCGCGTACCAGAGCTACAGCGGCGACTGGTGGCGCGGCTTCGACGACGCCCGGACGAAGACTGGCGGCGTCAGCTCCATGCTCGTTGGCGGTTGCCACGCCGTGGACGCCCTCCGCTGGTTCGCCTCCACCGAGGAGTTCGCGGCGGCAGACCCCGTGGAGGTGTTTGCCTACGCTGGAGGCACACGCGGGCAGGCCACTCGCCAATACGACCCGACAGCCAACAACTGGCACCAGGGAAATCCGCTGGAATACGAGGGCTTGGAGATCGCTCTGGTGAAGTTCGCCAACGGCGTCCTCGGGCGCATCACAGTCAACCACGAGTGCATCCAGCCCTACACATTTCCGCTGGAGATCTTCGGCGATCGCGGCACGATCCGGAACAACCAGATGTGGTCTCACACGCTCCCAGACCAGAAGGACTGGCAGACGCTCCCGGGCATCGGCCCCGACAGTGCCGACGTCTCGCACCATCCCTTCCAGGGCCAGATGGACCACTTCGTCGCGTGCATCCGCAACGACGTGGAGTCGCACTGCAACTTCGACGATGCCTGGAAGACGCACGAAGTCGTCTTCGCCGCCCAGCAATGCTACGCCACCCGGCGCCCTGTCACCTTGCCTTTGCCCTGACCAGCCTGCTTGATGCCCGCAATACTACACGTTTGAGGCAAGTCTGGGGCAGCGAGTTGGGACTCGGGAAGGAAGCTCCCGAGCCCTCGCAGAGGGCGGCATATCGTAGCCACGGGTGCAAACCCGTGGTGGAAAGGAAGGGGGAACCGAGCCCCCGCCAGGGCGGCGGCATATCCCGAGGAGGGCGCCAGCCCGACGATGCCTTTTGGCCTCTCCCAAGCCCTGCCTATGCTGTGCCTCCTATTCAGCGATAGAATCCTGGGAACGGCAGCGGCAACCGTGAAGGGAAAGCGGCGCGCAGCGCCACACTCCAAAGCGCCCCAGGCGGGGCGCAAGGCTTCGTGCCCAAGTCAATGCGTCACGAGGGAACCGCCCGCCACTGGGCGGTTTGAGGCGCAGCTTCGCTACGCGCGGCCCAGGAACTTGCCGGTCCGCGTGTCGATGCGCACCACCTCGCCATTCTCCATGTACTCCGGCACCTGGATCTCCAGGCCGGTCTGGGTCGTGGCGGGCTTGGTGCGCGCCGTGGCACTGGCGCCCTTGATGGCGGGATCGCACTGCACCAGTTTCTGCTCCACCGCATCGGGCACGCGGATGCCGACGACGCGATCTTCCAGGACCAAGGCGAAGATCCCCTCCATGTCCTCGATCAGATAC
>JABGQJ010000228.1 GCA_018648945.1 Victivallales bacterium | reverse complement strand
AGTCGATCAGCCGATGCGTGTGGCCCAAGCCCTTGCCGACCACCTCGATCCGGGCCATCTCTGCCGGCGTAGCGCCAGCTTGGCGGGCCCGGCGCATGCACTGGTCCAAGTGAGTGAGCAGGTCGGGGGTGAAGAGCTTGAGCATCTCCACATAGGGCAGCTGCTGCGCAATCTCGATCCCGGACCTGATGGCAGCTTGCTCTATGCCCTCGTGGTATGCCCGCATGGCGGGGGCTGCACGACCGTAGGCCTTCTCATAGAAATCAGCCATCAGAGCCGCCACGTCGCGTTCGGCGTCCCAGAGGAGTTTGGCGGCCACGTAGTAGCCGGTGCCGTGGGTCGCGTGGTTGGTGGCAGACTGGGAGATCACGCCCAACAGGCGCTGCTTGTGCAGGTAGGGGAGCTCGGCGGCCAACGTGTGGACGATGGGCCAAGGCAGGTGGAGCCAGGAGACCTTGTGGTAGTACTCGTAGAACAGGATGTTCGGGGTCTTCTGCCGCCAGGCGAGGTAGTCGCGGTGGTAGGCGCGATTCTCGGTGCTGACGGGATCCTGTAGCGCATGGTTGTGATCCATGAAGCGGCAGAACTGGATAGCCACATTGCCGCGGGGTCTGAGTGCGGGGTCCAGCGGCGGCGCCACCGTGGTGTGATAGGCAATCATCTTGATCACGACCTGCGGGTGCTTCTCCGCAACGAGCTCCGCCACGCGGTTGGCGAAGAGCAGGCACCGACGGCTGTTCCTGGCTTCGTACGGGGCGCCCTTCTCGTCCAGTGCCCGGCAGGCGTTGCACTGACAGAAGGTCCTCTGCGAATCCTCGGGATCCACTGAGACCATGCGGATGTGCGGGTCCCGGTCCAGGAGCCCGATGACCGTTTGCGCAGCCGTGGCCACCACCTCCGGGTTCGAGGTGCAGATCTGCAGCCGCTTCTTCTTCAGTTCGCCGGGGGCCAGGCCGGGATCTGGCCGTGCGCCGCCCGTCTCCGCGTAGTACTCGGGGTGGGGCTTCAGGTAGATGGCGGGAGGGACAAGCGAGAGATAGGTGTGCACGAACCACTGCACTCTGAATTCGTCCGGCTCCCCGGTCCGGTAGTTCATGCGGTTCAGCAATGCCCACTTGCCGCTGCCTACTCCGCGGACCCCGAAGTCGGGCTCCTGCACGCTGTGCATCTGTCCCACCCGCAGCGTGTCGAGCTGGGGCACGACCTCGCCGGTCTCGCCCGGCCACAACCAACGCACCCCAAGGAACTCTTCGAGGAAGGCACTAACCCCATTGATCGTGCCCAGACGACTGGGGCCTGCGATGACAAGGTCGCTGCCCCGGCTTGAGATCACGAAGCCATCCGCGTGCAGGCCAGCCGGCAGAACCTGGTTCCCGGCAGACCGACCAGAGGCCCCCATGCCAAGGTGGATCACCGGGCCGGTGCCCGACGCCTTCTCGACCACGGGGAGCCGTACTCCCGTGATCTTCTCGATGTACTCGTTGAGGAGATCTGCCGGTTGCGTCTTGCCGATCGTGAAGTCATCCGTGACGATCTCGGCAAGAGCCTTGCCCCCCGATACCCAAACATGGAAGGGGGGGGCGGCCCCAGTGTCCCCTTGCCCGTGCGCCTGCTCCGGCAGAAAGACGCAGCAGCAAATGGCTGTGAAGCACCCAACTGTCCAGCTTCTCATCGTGCTTTCCTTTTCCTTGGGCCCGTTCTGGGTACTTCGTTGGTTGACGTGGGTCTCCAAGGTAGGTTAGCGCGGGGAGTCGAGCGGTTCCAGGCCCGGCATCTTGCACGTCGGCTGCCGCCACGCGTGCCAACGGTATGAACGTGCCCGACCGTCCTCGGTGAACACGGCTCCGCAGCCCATGATCTCGCTGGGCTGACCCCATACCACTTTCCCGGTGGCCAGATCGATGGCTTCGCTGGCGGCGTCGCCGTTCAGCCGGGAGATTGGCAGATGGATCACCATGCCGCTGGCGGTGCCAGGCGGAGCAATGGTCATGGCTGCATCGGGGCCGCGCGTCCAGATCGGTTCGTTGTCCTTGTCGAGGCAGACGAAACTGTCGGCCCCGACCAGCGATCCGCCGTCCCGGGTTGGGTCGATGTCGTGGATGTCGTCCGACTGTGGCGAGAATGTACGGATTCTGTCGCCCTGCAGGCAGAGAGCGCCCGCCTTTCCGTGAGCGAGATTGCCGGGGAATGGGCGGATTGACGCTGGATCACGGCAGAGGCCGGGAAGCATGGCCCAGACAACGAAGCACGGGACGCCCGCGCTCGGGGCTCGGCTTGATCTCGCCCCCGTTGCCCGTTGACCCGTTCACAAGTGGGCTCTACCTTGAGCCTGGGCTCACCTGCTGGCTGTCGGGACGAGCAGTGGGTGTGCAGGTGGTCGTCGTGGGCCCGGCCGCCACAGGACCACGCGATACAGAACTCACCGGGGCACGGGAGATAGGCAATGGAGCTTCAGCTACACAGGGATGGAGATTCGCTCACGCTGTCCTCCCCTTTCTGGAAAGTGCGGCATGATCTGAAGCAGGGCGGCTGCGTGAGCAGTGTGACGATCACCCACGGGAGTGCCAAGAACCTGCTCAAGGCACCGATAGCCGCTGCGGTGGACGGACGTTTCTTCGAATGCCTGGAGACAGAGCCGGATTGCCGCGTACGGAGGCTAACCGACAGCATTCTTGTGGAGTTCGGCGGCGTCATGCAAAGTGTGGGCGGCAGCGCGTCTCCCATTCGCTATGAGCACAGCTACCTCTACACGCTGTATTCCATCCGGAACGAACTGAGGATCATTCCGCGTGCGACGTTCAGAACCCGTATTGTCACTGCCTGCGCGGTCGAACTGGATCCGTCTCTGGACGAATACGCCTGGGGTTCGACCGACTACGAGAAGCGGAAGCCTCGCTATATGGATCTGATCGGGCCTCACCACGAAGACATCTGGGGTGATCTCCACGGGCGGCCGGGAATGGTCGTCGAGGAGCACCGGCGCCCCTGGCAAGTATCCGTATTCGCGAGGGGCAGAGAGGGATTGTGCCTTACCGGTGACTCGAAGCAGTACTTGTGGGATGCGCCGCTATCGAGGGGCAACAGCGCCGCATTCAGTCTGGAGAAGCTCGCCGATCGCTCCAGAATCAGGCTATCTCCGCTGAGAATCGGCGCCCGGCAAACGGCTGCGCGGATAGATCGCACGTTGGCGTTCGCGTGGTATCTGATCGCACCCAACGTCAGGGCCACGGGCCGCCGCAAGCTGTTCCCCGCCTTCATCGGCAGTAGCCCCTTTCCCTGTGGTGAGCAGGTGAAAGCCATGGCACGGTCGGGAGTGAACGTGATCAGTTTCATGGATGACTTTGACTACAAGAACCAGACCAGAAACTACTGGCACGATGGCGAGTTCCCGCCGTACCCTCCCGGAAAAATGGCGGAGCTGGCCAGGTTCTTGAAGCTCTGCCATTCCTGCGGAATCGCCGTCATCCCGTATTTCGCCGGGGGTATACTCTCCCCTGAAGCGCCAGTCTTTGCCCGGCACGCTCGTGAGTGGTACACCGCAGTCAAGCCAGACGGGCAACTCCGCTACCACCCTGCGGCGATGGGGGGGACGCAAGGTGGCTTCATGTGCCCCGATTCCGGCTGGGTCCAGTTCCTGGAGAGCTACATCAAGCGGTGCGTCGATGAACTTGGCTTCGACGGCTACTACCTCGACTACGGTGGCCCCCGGGTGTGTCGGAACCCAGGCCATCTCCCCGGCGAACACAACGGCGCCGACGGGCTTATCGGGATGATGCAGAACCTGCGCCAGTGGCTTGGCGACGACCGGATCATGATTGCGCACTCGGGCGGTGCCTCTTGCTGGCTGATGCATCACAATGTTGCCGATGGCATTGTGACCCTCGAAGAGGGAAAGAGGCACGGCGGCATCTACCAGAGCCTGGACCAATTTCCCCCCTCGATTCCCTTCATGGGTTCCGCCGCTGTCTCGCTCGTCCCGAACGTGTTCTTCAGTCGGCCGGGGATCAGGGATGGGAAGCGGCTGCTGCACCAGGGCATCTCTCACGCGGTGCTGCTCGACACCATCCCCTATCCCTACGTGTTCTGGCACGACCGCTTCGGCTACGATCAATGGCAAGAGGCCGTCTCTGATCCGGCGGGCATCTACGCGGCCTACCGGAAACTCAGAGACATTGATTTCACCAGGTACAAATTCCATGGCCCTGACAGCGGGATCGCCTCCACCAACCGGAAGGCTGTCAAGGCTGCTGCCTACGTTGGTGACAATGATGCCTTCATTGTGGTCAGCAACACCGGTAGTCGCAGGGCAGCACCAATCCTGCTCAAACTGAATATCGTCCTGGGCAACGGGACGAGAATTGACCAAGCCATCGCTCTGGCCGGGCTGGAGAAGTTCGAGTTCGTCGTGGAACGGGTGCCCTGAGCAGTTCGTGGGCCTACCGTTCGCGGAGTTCTTCGGCGGGGTCGCGCAGGGCGGCGGCAAGGGCAGGCAGCCAGGCTGCGACCAGGGCCAGCGCCAGGGCCGCGCCGAGCGCCAGCCAGGTGGTCTGAGACCAGACCGCCCCGGCGGCGGGGGGCGTGCCGTCCAGCGCCATGGCCAGCCAGCGTCCGGCGAGGTGCCCAGACGCGATGCCGACCAGCCCGCCAAGGAGAGCCGTCAGCACCGCCCGCCCCAGGATGGTGACGAGCAGCAGGGGTGTGGAGAGCCCGAGGGTGCGGAGAAGCGCGTTCTCGTTGCGGCGCTGACTCGTGTTCACGGCGGTCAGGAGAGCCAACCAGAGTGCGCAGGCCCCGATCACGACGGCCAGGATTCGCTTGGCGCGCCGGGCGCGTTCGATCCGGAGTGCCTTCCGGGTGGCCTTCTCCTTGGCCATCGTTGCCTTGGCTGTGGCCTTGAGCTTGAAGCGGGCCTCGGCGCGAGCCACGACCCGGGAGCCGATCTCCACCACCTGCGTGTCGGGCAGGATGGCGGTGATCTCCGCCCGGATGCGCGCCAGGGCATCCGTGCCGGCACAGAGGCACTCAAGGGCGAGGATGGCGTTGATCCGGTCGGGCTGCTGGAGAAGCTGTTGTGCGTCGAGGAGGGGAATCCAGACAGTGACATCATCTTTGCTGCCACGTTGTGCGTGACAGCGGCTGACCGTGAATTCTCTCCCCTTGAGTTTGACCTTGTCCCCCGTCTTGAGCCCGAGGGAGGTGTGCAGTTCATGCCCGAGGACGATGCTGTTCTCCGGCACCGGCTGGACCATTGGGGCCTTGGGGTTCTTGTGCAGGTTGGGCACTTCGCCGCGGGAGCCGACCAGGAGGACTTGGCGATTTTGCTCGGGCCAGAGGGTGCGCCGTTGCAGGCTGGGCAGGAAATGCCGCACGGTCACGATGCCGGAGTTGGCCAGCGTCTGGACATGCTTCTCCGGCATGGTTTTGCTGCCATAGTCCTGGCGGTGCCATTCGGCCAGATCCTGTTCTGCAGGCAGGATCACGCAGTTGAAGGAGAGCTTGAGCGTGTCCTTGCGCATCTCTTCGGCCATTACGGCGAGCACCCTCTTCTGCTCCATGGCGGCCTGTTCCAGAAGCTGCTCGGTACGGGCGTCGTGGCTGGCCAGGATGATGCGACTGGCGACCAAGGCCCCGGCCGCGACGGCCAGGGCGAGAGCGCTGAGCGCAAAGGTGAGCCAGCGGTGACGGATCTCTTGGAGGAACAATCGGCAAAGCATGGGTTTGGGCTCGGCTCAGACTTCGTTCTTAAGTACGTCGGCGGGGTCACGACGGGCGATCTGGTGGTGGGTGACCACAGCTGTGGCGAGGATCGGGGGTAGCGCGGCAATCGCCGCGGCGAGCAACCAGAAAGGCATCTGCCTGGTGGCCGTTCCGAGGCCGCGCACTAGCCAGGGCAGGGCCCCCAGCGCGATCCCGAACGCAGCCACGAAGGCAATTCGGGCCATGAATACGGCGCGGATTCGGCGTGGGGACAGGCCCAATGCCGACAGAAGCCCCACCTCGCCTCGGCGCCGGGAGAGGTTGAGTACGGTCATGACCGCGAGCCAGAGCGCACTGATGCCTACGGCGGCGAGGGAGATGGCCAGGGCCAGACGGGAGTGGGCGTGATGGAGCTTCCCCCGGTCGGCCTTCTCCTGGTCGAGGAGCTGCCGCGATTCCCGCTCGGCCATCCGGCGGGCCCGCACCGTCGCCACGACTCGGTTGCTGATTTCCAGAACCTGCGCCGTCGGCAGGCGCTTGCCGAGTTCGGCCCGGATGCGCTCGATATCGGCCCACGCGCCGGGCTGCTCCAGAGCGACGATCTCGTTGACCTGACCTGGCCGGCCGAGGATCTCCCGGGCTGCCTCGATGGGCAGATGGAGGGTGATGTCCTGCTTGGTGCCGGTCGAGCTGCGGCACTCGCGGATGCGGAACGTCTTCCCGGCGACCGCCAGGTCCTGGCCTGGCGAGAGGGCAAAGGCTCGGGCGATCTCGCTCCCCACATCGACCGCTCCCGGGGGAACGGGTCTGGCGAGGAAGCGAGTGGCGAGGGCACTGGGCTGAAGCGGACGCGCGGCCATGCCGCAGACGATCACCGTCCACTTCCGCTCGGGCCATTCAAGCCGCCCGGTAAGCCTTGGCACGAGATGCTCGATGGTTTCCAGTGGCCTGCTGCCCAGCTTTTCAACACCATCGGCAGGGAGCTGTTTGGCCGCGAAGTTCTCGCTGTACCAGTCGCTCAGGTCCTGGTCGCGAGGGAGGATGACAACATTGAAGCCCGCCTTGGTCATGGCTGCCGCCAGATCCTGCCTGTAGACGCTGAAACGTCCCGCCAGTTCCCGCTCTTTGGTGCGCAGCAGCTCGGCGCTCGCCTGGCGCTCGCTCCCCAGCACGACCAGGGATCCCACCACGGTGGCGACGCCCGTGGCTACCGCGAGGGCCGACAAGGCAAACTGCCAGGGGCGCCGGCGAATCTCCTGACGGGCCAGGTAGCTGGGCGACAAACGAGGACTGTCCATGGGGGGAGGCACTGCCATGCTTGAGGATTTTTGGGGGTATTGCTGAGTCACCCCCCAACGTACGCCCTCTTGCCGCCGTTTTCCGCTCCGTGCACCCAGTTTGGCCCTGTGTTTTGGCGGCCCGGCTCTATGGTTGGTTGAGAATATCGAGCCCCAAGTCCAGCAGCAGGTGCTTCGTCTTGCGCTTCTCCACCCGGTAGATGGGGACCTTGCCGGGGGTCCACGTGGCCGCGCCGGCACGTGTGATGGGGTAGTTGAAGTAGCCTTGGACACGCACGTTGTCCTGGGGCTTGGCGCGCTTGGCGCTTTCCTTGACCAAGGCATCCTCCAGGGTTGCCTGCACCTCCCGTTGCGAGAGACCCGCCGCGATCTGGATGTCGACCGCGTACTGCTGGCCTGCCTGCCCCCCCCGGCGCACCGCATACTTGCGCACGAACTTGGCGTCGAACTGTCTCTTGATCACGAATCCCGCCCGTTCCAGGGCGGCTGCCTTGACCAGGGCCTCCTTGGCTAGGGGGTCCTTGGGGTGTTTGGCGGCAAAGCGGCGCAGGGCAACAGCGGCCTCACGCTCACTGCCCTTGACGCTGCCCAACGCACTGGCGGCCTGGAACTCCGCCCGGACGAGCCATTCGCTCTGTGGGTAGTCCTGCGCCAGGCGGGCAAAGGTTGCCCTCGCCTCTGCCGTCTTGCCAAGACGTTCATGCTGGATTGTGCCGATCCGGTACAGCGCATCGTCGGCCAGGCGGGCCTGGGGGAAGCGCTCCACGATGCGGTCGAGGATGGCCACGGCCGCGTCGAAGCGCTTCTGCTTCTCCAGGTTCTCCGCCTTGAGCCAGAGCTGCATGGGACGTCCGTCGAAGTCGGAGTTCACCTCCAGGAACTCAACGAAGGCCCGAGCCTCGGGAACGAGGGGGGATCTCGGGTACTTGGCGATCAGGGCCGCGCTGGTTTCCTGGGCGGCGGCGAGGTTGCCGGTGGTGCTCACGTAGAGGCGGGAGAGACGGTGCAAGGCCAGGGGGGTCTGCGCGTGGGAGGGATTGTGGAACACGAACCGCTTGAACTCCAGCAGCGCGAACACATCCTCCCCATGTGCGTAGAGATCCTCGGCGAACGCGAGTTGCCTGTCCGCCGGTTGGGCGGTTGCCCCGGCGATGGCGCAGAGGCCTACAAACAGGAGAAGTTTCGGGATCATAGTGGTGACTCCTAGCCTTGAGGAAGGTGTTGAGGCGATTTCCTACGCTTCAGACCACTCCCGACGCACCGAGTTTCCTGGCCGGGCGAAGCTTGTCTTCGTGACTGTCGGGCGACACATTGCAAGAAGCTGGCCCAAAGGATGTTGCTGTGCTTTCGAAAGATGCAGGACAGGATTCTCGCCACGGCCTGCCCCGCGCTTTGGTCGGGCGCATTCTTGCCCTGCTGCGGGCGGAGAATTGAAAATGGGGATTGCAGACCTACCTTTCACCTTCTAAGCTAGTGATTGGTGCGTTGACGTGGTGTTGCCTCCGATGAGGGCAGGCGTTGGTGCGCTTTTGAGGTTGATGCTTTCCCCCGGGTTACGACTAGAGGTGTACAGTGGCTGGAACTGGCACAGACGATCTCATCATTGAGTTGCTGCTTGCGCGGGGCATGCTCACTGACGAGCAGCTTGGTGAGGCGCAGGACTTGGTGGCGCTGGACGGCACTCCCCTTCTGGATGCCCTGGCGCAGATGCAATTCGTTGCCGAGGATGAGGTTCTGCATATCCTTGGTGCCGAGTACGGGATGGACGTGTTCGACTTCACGAACGTCCAGGTCTCCACCGAAGTGATTGCGGCCGTCCCGAAGGAGATCGCGCGCCGGTATGAAGTCATCCCGGTGAGTCGGAGTGAGGGCACGCTGACCGTGGCCATGGCCGATCCCACCGACTTGGACGCCCTGGATGCGGTGCGCTACATCCTCAAGTGCGACGTGGATGGCGTCGTCGCATCGCGGAAGCAGGTGCAGCACGCGCTGGGCTTCTACTACGGCGACATGGATGATTCGGTGGAGTCTTTCCTGGAAGACATGACCGAGGGCACGCTGGACATCACCGATGTCTCCACCACCGATGTGACCACCGAGACCAGCGCTGAAGAGGACGATGACGCGCCGATCATCCGGCTCGTGTCGTTGCTGATTCTCGAGGCCTTCCGCACGCGGACGTCGGACATTCACCTGGAGCCGCTGGAGAAGCGTTTCCGAGTGCGCTACCGCATCGACGGCATTCTCCACGAGGTGCCCGACAGCCCCCCGAAGTACCTCCAGAACAACGTGATCAGCCGCCTCAAACTGATGGCTGGCATGGACCTTTCCGAGCACCGGATTCCGCAGGACGGTCGTATCCGCATTGCCGCCATGGGCCGCGAACTGGACTTGCGCGTTTCCAATATCCCCGCCACCCATGGCGAATCCATCGTCATGCGTATCCTGGACAAGTCAAGCGTCATGCTTGGCATCTCCGAACTGGGGTTCTTCCAGGACGACCAGGACATGATCATGACGATCATCAACTTCCCGGACGGGATTTTCCTGGTTACTGGCCCCACCGGCTCCGGCAAGACCACGAGCCTCTACTCGTTCCTCCACACGCTGAACCAGCCGACTCGGAAAATCATCACCGCCGAAGACCCGGTTGAGTATGAGCTCTCGGGTATCAACCAGGTGCAGATCAACGCCGATATCACGTTCACATTCGCGAACGCTCTCCGCTCCATGCTGCGCCAGGCACCGAATATCATCATGGTTGGTGAAATCCGCGACATGGAGACCGGCGACATCGCCATCAACGCGGCACTCACCGGTCACTTGGTCTTCTCCACCCTGCACACGAATGACGCACCAAGCGCGATCACCCGACTGATGGACATGGGCATCAAGCCCTTCCTCGTGGCTTCCGCCGTGCGCGCCATCATGGCCCAACGCCTGGTGCGCCGAATCTGCAAGAATTGCGCCGAACCCGTTGAACCCACCGAGCAGGAGCTCGATTTTCTCGGTCTGACGCGCGAGTATTTCTCGGAATCGAGTCTTATTAAGGGAACGGGTTGTGTGGAGTGCAGCAAAGGGTACAAAGGCCGCATGGGCATCTACGAGATCTTCGTTCTTGACGACTCCATCCAGAATCTGATCTATCAGAAGGCGGATGCAGGTGTCATTCGGGAACGGGCCCGGGAACTGGGTATGCGCAGCCTGCGCGACGATGGGTTGCGCAAGGCCGCTTCCGGAGTCACGACCCTGGAAGAGGTGATCCGGCTCACCGTCAGTGACGACGAAGAGATGGCCGACGCAGCTCAGGGGCTCGATTAGGCGGAAGACCGGGCGACTGAGTCGCCTCTCCATAGGACACACACCATGCCGAATCTCGATCTTGACGCCGATGTGAGCGCCATCTGGCAGATGCTGGTGGACGCGGGGAAGGCGTCCGACGAACAGCTCGAGCAGATCCACGAAGAGCACCAGCGGACCGGTCGCGAGTTCACCACCGTACTGTTCAACTACGAGATCGTTGACG
>JABGQJ010000227.1 GCA_018648945.1 Victivallales bacterium | reverse complement strand
CTCTACCGTCGACCGGAGACTTGGCCAGCAGAGGCCGGACCGTGGAGTGCCTGTGTCTTTGGGGGGATGGAAGAGAAACTGGGGACATGTTCTTTCGGGCAGGCCCCCCATGTTCTCCCTGCGGCGTAGAAGAGGGGCAAAAGACCCCGTCTCTATGCCCCGTCCCCAGGATTCCGTGGCTACTCCATGTCGCCGCCCTGCGGGGGGTCCAGATCTCCCGACACGGGGACCAGAAGGACCCGTCCCCAGGATCTTGTCCTATTCGCTCCCCAACGCATCTCTGAGCGCCGCGACAGCGCCCTCCACAAGAGCCGCCTCGGCTCCCTCCCCAGCCGGGGACCACATCGGCTCGTAGCCACCTTCTCTGCGCGCAGCATCGGTTGGGAAGTACCCCGGACATGCCAGAGCCAGCTCGACCACTGTCGTATGCTCGAAGGGCGATTGCTGTTTGATTTGCAGGCCGATCTCATCCAGAATCTCGCCGGGCAAGCCCACGAGCCCCCACTGATCGCCAAGCCCCATCGCCCAGAGCTCGAATTCCATGGCCTTGAGATGGCCGTACTTCGTGGCCAGGCCCAGAATCTGGCGTTCTACCACTGCGCCTGTTCCACCGGGATCAGGTTTCGCGGCCAACGCGCCCTGTGCTTGCTCAACCGTGGGCAAGTCCCGCACTGGAACTCGGACCGTGCGGCTGGCCACCCCCAACGGGCCAATGCCGGCGCCATCCAGCAGCTCCCAGACGCGCAGCGCTTCGGCGCCAACGGAATGACCGACCCGCTTCCGTGCATCGCCGCGTCTGACGCGTGGGACCTGATCCCCGCAGGCCCCGGCCATCACCATGGCTGGGCATCCCAGCAGGCGCTCGAAGACTTCTCGCGCGCAGCCGGGCCAATCGGGAGAGTTCATGTAGAACGTATCCAGGTCCGCCCCGCAGACCGCATGGCAACCAAATGAGAATGCGGCGGCGATGGGAGAGCCGTCAGGACGGACCAACTTGAGCACGGGAACACTGGGATCTGAGACTCCCGCGCGCACCCCGCCGAGACACTCCAGTGGCTCGCTCAACCGTTTGCCTGGCCCGCCTCCCTTGAGCCACGTCCGGGCCAGACGTGCGCCCTCGGCTGACGCTGCCGTCGCCTGCTTGAGGTTCATGGTCAAGCTCATGGCGACCTTGCCCTCGGTGGTCACCGGTCGCCGGTTGAAGCTGACCAGATTGGCCTCGCCCGTACCCGCCATGGCCACGGCCGGCTCGCGAGCGTTCCAGGCTTCGATAAGCACGCTTGCCAGGCGCAGCGCAAGATGGCCCGTGTATTCTGGGGAAACGCTCGCGTTCAGATGGGTTGGCAGGTAGTCCGTTGGCTCGAGTGCTGGCCCCCAGTGCGTATGGGTGGCGCAGACGAATACCCTCTCTGGCGCCAGATTGCTGAGTTCGGCGACACGGTCGCGCACAGCCTGGGTGAAGTCGAGCTCCACACCGATGAGGTCCGCAACGATGAGGCCGCAGGCCTGGTCTCCCTGCTCAAACGCGATAGCGACCGCACTCAACGGCTCCAGAACGCCCTCTGACGCGTGATCCCGCGAGCCGTAGCCCGACATCGTGACACCGATTGGGGGGGTGATGTCGATTTGCCTGACACCGGCTTTCAGATGCATGTCCACTGGGATTTCCCTCTGGCGGTTGTTCCACGCACTGGTGGGTTGACTGCAGCGCCACGGTTGAGCGTAGAGCCGCAACCCGCAACGGTCTATCACATCGTCACGAGGCGGGGGAAGTGTCCCCGTCTGCCACGTGTACCACTTGAGAACCTACGGCACCGGGATCAGGATCATGATCGAGAGGGCCCAGCTCTACTCGCCTCCAAACTCAATATACCTCACTGCGCGAGAATTGCGGACCACTTGAGCCCCTGATTTCGGTAGTCTCGGAATCCGGGGGCCGGGGTTGGCTGTTCCATGTCGCCGCCCTTCAGGACTCGTGGGGTGCCGGTGCCCGACCTGGGACTGCGCTGCGCTCCGTCCCAGGCTAGATTGCAGCGGCCCGTCGGGCCTCCGGAGCGCCAAGGGCGCGGGACAGTATAGCCTAGGACAAAGCGCAGCGTAGTCCTAGGTAAGGAGTCACTTGCGGGTGAGTCCTGCAGGGACGACGCAACCTGGGGCTGCCTCGCATGCCCTGAGAACGAAACAGCCCTCCTAAACCCTTCCTCTTCTTGCATCTAGGCCCTATCGGCTCTATCGTCATCTCTACCCCCTGGCTCCCGGCTCCATTTTCTTCCTTGTGACCGAGAAGCGAATCCCTATCCGTTGACAAGGAGGCCCAGAATGTGTGGGAAAAAGTCACGTTCTGAGAAGACTGTGTCGGCGCAGTCGTCGGTGAACGCCAACCTGGCGGATGACTGCTTGACGTCACTGCGCTTGATCGTTGGGAAGGAAGCAAGTGACGCGGAAGCCTATGACAAGTACCGGGCACTGGCGTTGGCCGTCCGCAGACGTCTGATGGATGCCCGTCTGAGTACCGCTTCGGCTTGTCGCGATCAGGATGCGAAACGAGTCCACTATCTGTCGCTTGAGTTCCTTACCGGACGCCTTCTCCAGAACGCGATTCTGGCTCTCGAGGTGGAAGATGACGTTCGCGATGGCATCCACACGCTTGGGACGGTGCTCGAGGATGTGTACGAGGAGGAATTCGACCCTGGACTCGGGAACGGGGGCCTGGGACGATTGGCGGCCTGCTACCTGGACTCATTGGCAACGTGCGGCTATCCCGCATGCGGCTACGGCATCCGCTACGACTTCGGCATCTTCCGCCAAGAGATCCGGGATGGTTGGCAGGTTGAGCATCCTGACAACTGGCTCATGATGGGCAACCCATGGGAGAATGCCCGACCTTCTGAACGCCAACGGATCGGTGTCGGCGGACGAACGGTTCACCGGTATGATGACAACGGAAAGCTGCGAGTGGACTGGGTAGACACAGGCACTGTCTATGCTGTGCCCTATGAGATTCCTGTTCCCGGCTTCCAGAACGGCGTTGTCAACCCCCTGATCCTCTGGGGAGCTGTCAGTGACGACGTATTCAATCTCGGCTACTTCAACCATGGCGACTACCTCCGGGCGGTCGCAGAGAAAGAGAGAGATGAGTCCGTCTCCAAAGTGCTCTATCCGAGTGACAACACCTCAGCCGGACGCGAACTCCGCCTGCGGCAGCAGTATTTCTTCGTCAGTGCCACGTTGCAGCGGATCTTGGATGAGTACCTGGGACAGCACGAGGACCTGCTGGCGTTCCCCGACAAGAACGCAATCCACCTGAACGACACCCATCCCGCAATTGCCGTCCCCGAGCTGATGCGCTTGCTCATTGACTGCCGGGATCTGGGCTGGGATGCCGCCTGGGATATCACCACGCGAACGTTCGCCTACACCAACCACACGCTGATGCCGGAGGCCCTTGAGAAGTGGGATGCGGGCATGTTCCAGCGTCTGTTGCCTCGTCACTATGAGATCATCTGTGAAATCAACCATCGCTTCATTGCGCAGGTCGAGGCCCGTTGGCCGGGAGACAACGACAAGGTCAGGGCGCTGTCGATCTTCGACGAAGAGGGGGGGAAGCGGGTCCGGATGGCCAATCTCGCCATCGTCGGCAGCCACACCGTGAACGGTGTTGCGCAGTTGCACACGGATCTCTTGAAACGCGACCTCTTCCGAGGTTTCCACGAGCTGTGGCCTGAGAAGTTCCTGAATGTGACCAACGGGGTCACCCAACGACGCTGGCTTCATCAGGCCAACCCCGGACTATCGCGTCTGATCTCTGAGACCATCGGGAGTGGGTGGACCACTGAACTCGAGAAATTGCAGGCTCTGGGTGATCACGCGGAGGACGCCGGCTTTCAGTCAACATGGCTCTCCATCAAACGCCTGAACAAGCAGGTGCTGGGCTCTTACATCAGAGAACTGACTGGCGTCAGCGTTGATCCCGACAGCCTTTTCGATGTACAAGTCAAGCGTATCCATGAGTACAAGCGCCAATTGCTCAACATCCTCCGGGTGATTGCGCAGTGGCAACGTATCAAGGACAGCCCGAATGCCGACTCGGTGCCGAGAACGGTGTTGATCGCAGGGAAGGCGGCCCCCGGGTACGCCGCCGCCAAACTGGTCATCAAATTGGCGAATGATGTCGCCCGGGTGATCAACGCCGATGAGCAGAGCAACGCAGTCCTGAAACTGCTCTTCCTGCCCAACTACGGCGTCTCCCTCGCCGAGCGTATCTTCCCCGGCAGTGACCTAAGCGAACAGATCTCGACTGCGGGCATGGAAGCCAGCGGGACAGGGAACATGAAGTTCATGATCAATGGTGCCCTGACGATCGGCACCATGGACGGCGCGAATATCGAGATATGCGAAGCCGTCGGTCGTGAACACATGTTCGTCTTCGGCATGGATGAGGAACAGGTGCGAAAGGCCAAAGCCGGCGGCTACGAACCGCGGAGGATCTACGAATCGAACGATCAGCTCCGTCGCGTGGTCGATCTCATCACCAGCGGCTTCTTCTCGCCCGACGACCCCCATCGCTTCGATTCTCTGATCCATGGGTTGCTGAACCACGACCCCTTCATGGTTCTTGCTGACTTCGAATCCTACATGAACGCGCAGGAGGCAGTGGACGCATCCTACCGGAATCAGTCGGAGTGGGCCCGGATGTCGATCCTGAATGTTGCCAATGCAGGGCGCTTCAGCAGCGACCGTTCGGTAAGGGAATATGCCCGGACCATCTGGAATATCGAGCCTCTGGTTCCGCCGCCTGCCTCGAACGGGCGATGAGGAGCGACCCTGGGAAGTAGTCGGCCTATGGCAGGTGGCTGGCGAAACTGCGAGCGGGTAGGGTCAGGCTGTTCTAAAGGGGGATACGCATTTGACGTCAAATGTAGAGTGTTCACGATGCTCTCGGAAGAGGGCATTCCACGGCGGAGCCCTGGAGCGTTCGCGGCCTCGCGAACACGGCGCCAAGCGCCAGGGCACCATCGCCCGTCAAACAGCCATGCTGTGGATTGGCAATCGCCTGGGACGGGTGTTCGCGAGGCCGCGAACGCTGGTATGTTCCCGCCAGTTGCTTATCCATAGGCTCCGGTTCCGCGAGAATGGGCAGCATAGCGGTCCAAGCTCGTCGGAGCGGTGCCGGAGACTGTGGGTAACTCCAAGATGGCCTTCATACATGGCCCCGCCCGGCCAAGGAAAACTCTACGTTTGACGTGAGATTGGTATGACACCCCGACTACGAAGGGCATCACCGCTCAATGAGTATCCAGGGACTGCGGGCGTTGCGGAGGTTGACGAGGGGTCTGTTGCCGGCGATGCGGAAGCCGAGATCATGGGTCTTCTGGCCGGTTTCGTTCAGGGCGTAGGCGCGGATGGGGCGGGGGCCGATGGGAGGGAGGGTGATGTCGGCATCGACGGGTTCGGCGAGGACGGGAGCACGGCCGTGTTGGGCGATGGCGATGTTGCTCTGGGGGAGGAAGGCACCGGTGTCGGCGTCGAGGCCTTTCTTCACAGCCTTGGTTTGAATGGTGGCTTGGCCGGTGTTCTCGGCGCGGGCGACGGCGGTGACGAGGAGACGGCGGGAGGAGGCGATGTCCTTGGCGTCGTCGAGGGAAATGATGGTGATGGCGGCGAAGGGAGTTCGGGAAGTGATCTTGATGTCGCCGAGCTGCACGGGAGCATCGCCGAGGAAGCCGACCACGCTGCGTAGGCGGGGAGCGTTGGCGGTGAACTGGCGCTTCGTGGAGTCGAGGACGAGCTGCCCGGTATCGCTGCGGTAGACGTTTCCGGCCTCGGTGACGGGTGCGGCGCCGGGGAGCCGCCAGCGGTTGAGGGCATCAAGCAGCAGGCGGTGGAGCCAGCGGCCTCGGTCGGGTTCCAGTTGCGAGGCGGAAGGGAGCAGGTAGAGGCGGTCGGTCACCACGCCTACGGATGCGCCCTGGTGGGAGATGGTCTGGGTTCTGCGGAGGCGGGAATTGGGGACGATGGTGGTCAACCCGGCGGCGTTCTCCTGGGTCTTGAGACCGGGGAGGGCGGTGCGGGCGCTCTGGCCCCGATCGAAGCGGGTGCCGGCCGCATCGGTGGCGGCGGAGTCGGCAAAGACGATGGCGCGTTTGGCCTTGCGGTAGTCGCCGGTGGCGGAATGGCCGGAGCTGAGGACGATATCGGCGTCGCCCTGGTAGGCTTCGTCAAAGTAGGCATTGCGGAGTTTGGAGATGTAGGGGACGATGTCGTAGGGGCTGTAGGCGTCGGACGACCGGCGGGGGCGGGTGGCGAAGGTGTCGACCGCTGAAACACCCACGTGGATGGTGTTGCGGGCGGGGGCGACGTCGCCGCGATGGAACATGAGGGCGGCCAGGGGGACCTGGCCCCAACGGACGGGGTCGGCGGTGTTGCCAAAGTAGGAGATATGGTTGCGTTCGGGGCGGGTCTCGTAGGCGAAGAAGAGCACGCCATCCCACTCCTGGAGGGCGGCGTAAGCCATGGTCACAGGCAGGCACTCGGCGCGGAATTCGTTGGGCCATGGGAAGTTGAACTCGGGGATGATCATGGGCTTGCCGACCACGGTGCTGGAGGCCACGTTGGCGATGGGGGTGGCGGTGCGGAAGATCTCGCTGCTGAGCATGGAGAGGTTGCGGAAGCGGTTGAAGGGCTTGGCGTGGACGTTTGGGTGGCACCAGTAATTGTTGCGGGTCATGGCTTGGCAGGCGGCGTTGGCGCGGTTGCCCGCATCGGAGAAGTCCTGGTTGGTGCCGGTGATGAGGCACTTGAGGCCAAGCATGCGCAGATGGGCGGTCATTTCGGTGTAGTAGGCGACTTCCAGATCATAGAGGAAGCGGGTGAGGGCATTGAGGCGGGTGGGGGCCTTCAGGGGGTCCTTGTTGTCGCCCTTGAGCTTGGCGTAGAGATGGCGGGTGGGCATCTCTACCGTGCCCTTGGCTGGGTCCTCAGTGGCTTGGAGAGCGCAGAAACCGTCGGGGGAGGTCCAGGCTGCCTGGAGTTTGGCGCGGGTGCGGTATTGCTTGGCAAGCCACTGGTTCCAGAGGCCCTTGAGCTCCTTTGTGTAGCTGGGGAGGATGAGCTTGGTATTGGCGAGGTAGAAGAGGGAGTTCTCGTTGGTGATCTCTTGGATCAGGAGGGCGGGCTCCTCCACGTAGCGCAGGCCAGTGTAGGGGTTGCGGTGGGTGAGGAGCTGGGTGGCGAATTCCTTCTGGAGCTCGATGATGCGCCGGTTGAAGATGGAGGCGCCCTTGACGGAGTCTTCCCAACGGGTGTCCATGATCGCGGCATCGCGCACGCCATCACCGGGCACAAAGGAGCGGTAGTCGAGGAGATCGAAGTAGACGTAGATGCCGCGCTTCTTGAGCTCGTTGACGAAGTAGTCCATGCGGTCGAGGGCCTCGGCATTGAGCGAGCGGGAGTTGCCCTTCCCGTAGTCGATCAGCCCGGCCCACTTGGAGTCGTAGGAGTGCAGCCGGAGGAGATTGACGCCATAGGCGGCGAGGCGTTCGGCCCACGCTTCGGCTGCCGCCTTCTCGGGACAGCAGCGGCTGCCGCCGACGTTGGTGCCGAAGAAGCGGCCAGGGGTGCCGTCGGCAAAGACAATGCCACCATCCTTGCCGACCGAACTGAACCCGTGCTTGCCGGCGGGTGCATCGAGGAAGCGGGAGAGGTCGAGTTCGCCGAGCTTGGGGTTGTTGACGTCGAAGCGCCAGGGGTACCAGCCCGTGGTGTCAGTGAAACGGTAGTCCAGGGGAAGCTCGGGGAAGGAGGGACTGCCGTCGCCCGCAGTGACTGCGACCAGCATCAGGTTGGCGCCCCTGCCGGTGGTGCGGGCGGTGACCGAGGCGATGGGTTTGCCGGGCTTTGGGTTCACCCATGGGAAGATACCGAGCCCGATGTTGTCGCTCTCCGCATTGGTGCCCTCCCAGCCGCTGGCGCAGGCGGCGAGATCGCCTGGCTTCCACCAGTCGGCCACTTCGTTGCCGTTGCGCAGAGGCGCGAGGACTTTCGTGCCATCTGCGTAGGTGATCTCGTAGGTGGCAACGAGGGAGCCCAGTCGGCCACCCCAGGCGCAGGCGTGGAGGAAGTAGAGGGCATCACAGGTCTGGTTGACCGGGAACGTGGCGGCGTTGCCTACATCCTTGCGACCCTTGCCGCGCAGGACGACGCAGGACTTGTCCTTGCTGTCGACAATCTGGAAGGGGATGCCGCGCAGAGTCTGCTTGCCAGTCTCGATGCGGCGCAGGTCGTTGGCGCCCTGGTCGGTCCAGCCGCCCTTGCCATCGCTGGCGGCGTCGTCGCGGAAGCTGGTGTTGCAGGCGGGGCGGAGATCGATGGGGCGGAAGTTGCCGGGCGGCTTGGTGCCGCGTGCGGCGCGTGCATCGTCGAACCAGACGCTGCCTTTGGCGGCGTTGAGGGAGAGGTAGACAGAGACGTACTTGGCCTGATCGGGCGCGTTGGCGGTGACGCTGTGGAGTGTCCACGGCTGCTTGCCTTTGGCTCGCTCGCTGGAGTCTTCGTGGAGCCACTTCCTTTCGGCGAACCAGGCGAGAGTGACCCGGGCCTCGCCGGCGGTCAGTTCGGACTTGAGCCAAGCCTGGGCGGTGACGGTCTGGCCGGGCTTGACCTCGGCTCGGCCCTGGAGCACCCAGCGGGTGGTCTGTCTGTCCCAGTCCTTCGCCCCGTCGGCAGCGGAGTCCTTGAGCAGGAGGGAGCGCTTCCCGGTGCGGGCGATAGTGTCGTCCCAGACTGCCTTACCCGGGGACTTGTAGACGGCAGGTTGCCAGCCATCGGGCAGCGCGTCGCGATTGGTGTCTCGCTCGAAGGAGCCATTGGGGATGATGTCGAGGGGGATGGCAAGGAGTTGAGTGGCGAACAGAACGAGAAGTAGGGGAAGACGGGCAAGCATGGCTTTGTCTCCTGACTTGGGTCAGTCCTCGGCGGACTGGGGATCGAAGGCATCACGGAGTCCGTCGCCGAGGAAATTGAGGCTGAAGAGAGTGACCGAGAAGCAGAGCGCCGGGAAGATCAGCAGCCAGGGGAAGCTCTCCATTTTTCCCGCGCCTTCCTTGATGAGCAGTCCCCAGGAACTCATGGGCGACTGCACACCCAAGCCCAGGAAGCTCAGCATGGACTCCAGCAACATAACCGCAGGGACGGTGAGAGTGGCATAGACCACGACCGGGCCCATGATGTTGGGCAGGACGTGCCGGGCGATGATGCGGGTGCGGCTGAGGCCCAAGGCGAAGGCTGCCTCGACAAACTCACGGTGGCGCAGGGCCTGCACTTGGGCACGGACGATGCGGGCCATGGTCAGCCAGTGGACGGCCCCGATGGCCACGAAGAGCAGCCGGATGTCGCGTCCGAAGGCCACGGTGAGGAGGATCACAAAGACCGTGAAGGGGAGGGCATAGAGCACATCCACCGTCCGCATCATCAGGGCGTCCACCTTGCCGCCAGCGAAGCCGGAGATGGAGCCGTACACGACGCCGATGCAGAGTGAGACGGCAGTGGCAAGGAAGCCCACCGCAAGGGAGATGCGCCCGCCGTGCAGAATCCGGGTAAGGAGGTCGCGGCCCGTGTCGTCTGTGCCCAGCCAATGGGCGGTGCTCGGGGGGCGCGCACCGTAGTCCGGATCCATCCCCTCGTAGGTGTAGGGTGAGAGCATGGGGCCGAACATGCTGGCTGCCGTGATCAGGACGAAGGCGCAAAGCCCGACCAGGGCCATGCGGTTGCGGCGCAGGCGCCGCCAGGCGTCGCGAGTGAGGGAGGAGGCGGGGATGGCGTTATCAGGCTTGGGCATCGCGCACCCTCGGGTCGAGCAAGGCGTGGAGAAGGTCGACGACCAGATTGAGACCGACGATGAGCACGGCATAGAAGAGGACGGTGCCCATGATCACCGTGTAGTCCCGGGCGAAGGCAGCATCGACAAAGTAGGTGCCCAATCCAGGCACCCAGAAGACCTTCTCAACCACGAAGGAGCCGGTGATTAGCCCTGCGCAGGCGGGTCCCAGGAAGGTGAGCACGGGGAGGAGGCCGCCCCGCAGGGCATGGGAGCAGACGACCCGCCACTCGGGGAGGCCCTTGGCGCGGGCGGTGCGGATGAAGTCCCTGGAGAGGATATCCAGCATCCCCCCGCGAGCAAGGCGGGCGACGTAGGCGGCGAAGTAGAGGCCGAGGGTCAGGGCGGGAAGCACACGGTCGCCAGGGCTATCCCAACCGGCCGGGCTGAACCAGCCCAGTTTGACGCCGAAGACCAGGGCCAGGATAGGGCCCAGTACGAATGTTGGCAGGCAGATCCCGGTCATGGCCAGGGACATGGGCAGGTAGTCCCAGCGCGAATTGTGCTTCAGTGCCGCCAGAACCCCGGCCGGGATGCCCACGCTGAGGGCCACTAGCAATGCCCATAGCCCCAGCTCCAGGGAGACGGGAAAATGCTCGGAAATGATCTGGTTGACCGTCCGTCCCGGGTGTTTGTAGGAGATGCCCAGGTC
>JABGQJ010000226.1 GCA_018648945.1 Victivallales bacterium | reverse complement strand
GCATCTCGCCGAGAAGCTCCCCGGTCCGGAGGTCGTGGGCTTTGCGGTACTCGTGCGTGCGGCGCTCCAGGGACTCGCCAAACCAGACCTTCCCGTCGAGGCCGAACACATCCGTGGGGGCGCGGCATCCTTCGGCGCAGGCGGCCGACCAGAGCCGCTTGCCCGTGTCAGCGGCAAAGGCCACGAGGTCCCCCGTGCTGAAACCGCCAGCCGCGTACTGGTCCTTCTTCACCTTTTGGTTCGGGCCGCTCTGGCGGTCGGCGGAGATCACCACACCGTCAAAAACCACCAATGTCGGCGACGACCAGCCGGGGCGCATGTATTCGGACGGGCGCGGCGCAAGCCAGAGCCGTTTGCCAGTCTTCCGGTCCAGGCAGACCACACCCTTGGGGTTCTGGAAGTAGAGCCGTCCGTTCCTTACCGCCAAGGTCATGGGCATCAGACCATTGGTGTCGTCGTCGGTCTTCTCCCAGAGCTGTTTGCCGCTTGCTGCCTCGACGACGACGATTCGCTTCTGCTGTGGCTCCGTATGGCGGTACGCCATGCTGAGCCGGTTGATGTCCTTCTTGTCGCCCGTGTTGACGGACAGGTGGAGCAGGCCCCCTTCGTAGACGATGTCCTCCGTCTTCTCCGTGCCCGCGTAGGTGCGCAAGGTCTTGCCGGTAGCTGCGTCCATGGCGGAGACGGGACCATGGATGCCGAGGGTGGCAAAGACCATGCCATCGCTGGCGACCAGACGCCGATGGAGGTCGGCGGGGAAGCTATTGCGGTCCTTCACATGATAGGGCTGCCACGACGCCAGCGGTCGCTTCCACAGAGGCACGCCGTTGAAGGCGTCCCGGGCGAACAGCGCCCAGCGACTGGGCAGATCCGAGGGCAGGGCCGTGAGGCCCTCGTCGGCAATGTAGAACAGTCGTCCCCCGCTGCTGACCATCACGCTGACCGAGGTCAGATGGATGTGGCTGCGGGAGTGCTGAGGAGCCCCGATCCACTGAATGTGACTGGGTGGCCCCACCACGCGGTCGTTCGACATGACATGCCCATCTGGCCCGTGCAGAAAATGGGTCCAGTCATCGATCTCGCCGGGCACGGGCTTCACGAAACGCCGCCAGCCGGGAAGGTCCGGGCACTCCGTCTCGCGCAACCCCCGGATGGCTCCTGTCTTTGCTGGCACCAGCACCACGCCCCGAGGCGCAAGCGCCCTGACGGTTTCTGCGGCAGGGACCGCGTAGTCCGGGTCCGAGATCACCAACAGATTGACCAGATTGTCCACCAGAGGCAGCGCCTTCCCATCGTACTGTGCCGCCGCCACGCTACCGATCAGTCCGGCGGCGGCAAGGTGCTCTCGGGCCTCAGCCACCCGCGCCGGGTCGGTGCTCAACCCCTTCACGAGGTGCGCCGGGCTCCCATGGAGCGAGGCGGTCAACGTGCCATCGCCACAGCCCACATGGACCACGAGCCCCCCGGTCACTCCCGAGGCCTTCAACAGGGCTTTGCCCGCCGCTGCGCCACGAGCCGCCGCCAGAGCCACGAGAAGCGAGAGAACCACCATCCTGCACGTGGAACGTCGGGGCATCGCGATCATCATGGCTCCAGTTGGAGATTACCCAATTGCGGTCTATACCGTCAACCTACCCATCTCGGTCGGGCGTGGCAACCCTCGTGGGAAGGAGCGGCGGACCAGGCAGGTCACTCCACGGCGTGGATGGCGAAGCCGGTGAAGAGCTGGCGGCCGTCGGGGCGACCGAGAAGGCGGAGCGTCAGCTTGCCGACCGGGGCCGGGATCTCGGTCGTGAACTTGCGCCACTGAAAGCTGGGCGGGGCGGCGAATTCGCGGGAGAAGCCAGCACCGCTGAGCACGACCCGAGCGGGCGCGGTGGGCACATCACGGGTGCCAAGGCGCTGATCGTCCCAGACGCGATGGAAGAAGGAAATGCGGAGACGCTTAGTCCCGGCGGGGACCACGAGTTGCTGTTCGGCAGCGGCATCGGACGAAGGGAGCTCGATGCAGGAATCGCCGGGAACAAGGGGACAGCCGTCGCTGTGTTCAAGGGTGGCGGCCAGGCCAGTTTCCATGTCCTTGTTGCGACGGCGAATGACGAAACGGCCATCTTCCTGCCTCTGGCGGATGCGGAAGGCGCCGTCATTGCCCAACGCGCTGCCAGTGACGCGGAGAGTGTCATAGGCGCGGGCCGGGCCGGGCTCGCCGAGGGTGGCGAGACGGCCCCGAGTCTTCCCAACGAACGCCAGCGGCCCGACCTCGCGGGTGAAAGGACGGTTGAAGGCAGCCCCTTCGGCGAGGTCCCAGGCATCGTCGGTACGGCAATCGGGGTTGGTCACCAGATTCCCTGCCCGAGTGTGGTCGGCCTCGACACGGTACTCGCGGTACTGATTGTCGGGGGCCTTCCACTTGGGGGTGTCCGGGCCATTCGTGCGCACGGCGAACCAGTCGATGCCGCCATCGCCATCGCTCTCAAGGACCACGCGGAATGCGTCGTCCACCACGGCCCCCGCAGGGAGGGTCACTTGGTGGAGACCGGCCTTGTCACTCTCCATTGGGCCCGGCACAAGCCGACCACCGACCGGGAAGAGCACCTGTCGAATGCCGGTTCCCTTGAGTTGCAGGTGGGTGGGGGTCTCGTCCTCAGCGGCGCCAACGCGGAGAAGCAGGGATTTGGCAAAGGGCAGCGAATGGCCGTCGGGCCTGGCCAGCAGGCCATATTCGTCCCACCGGCGGAAGGCCGCAACGGAGAAGCCTTCGGTGAGCTGGCGTTTCGGGTTGGGATGGTCGGGCTGAGCCGTACGCAGAGGCACCCCCGGGTGGTCGGGGGCAAGGGCTTGCGCGGGCTCGTCGATCTGCCAGCCCTTGATGAAGGGGCGGGCAGTGGGCAGGCCCATCTCGCGGAAGACCCAGCTCAAGCCGTCGAGAATCACCGTTTGCCCATCGGTGTCCGGGTGAATGCCGTCCTGGATGATGGTGCGCAGGACGGGATCCAGGGCAAAGGTGAGGTGGTAGACATCGACAAACCAGCATTTCTCCGATTCGGCGATGCCACGGATGGCGGCCGCGTTCTGGGCTACGCGCCGGTGATTGTCGCCGGGATGGTTGCCGCCTTGGCGGGCATCGTCCACGGGGATGGGGCTCATCAGGACGGGCACCGCTCCCATGCTCCGGATACGGCGGATCATCTCCCGCCAATCCTCACGCTTGTTCGGGGGCATGGTGCCATCGTTGATGTACATGAGAACGACCACGTCGGGCTGCCAACGCGCCACCCGGTGGTCCCAGCCGGGATCGATGGCATAGTCCTTCCCCTCGTAGCTCTCCACCGCAGCCTCGACCAGATGGATCTCGGTATCAGGGGTGCCGGGGTGCTCATCGATGAAGTCGATGGTATAGCGCTGACCGGAAACTGTGATGCCCTGGCCGGGGAACGGCCCCATGCCCCAGCGGACCTTGACGCCATGCAGCACGCGGTCGCCCTTGGCGATGCGGATGGTGCCGCCAGTCATGGCTCGCAGGAGCGCGCTGGAGTTGCTGCCGCCCACGGCGGTGTTGATTACCCGCATGGGGAACAGCGGTTCCAGCAGCTGTGGGAAGTCGATCCCCAGATTGCGGCCACAGGCCTGGCTGTCACCGGTGAACAGGACGCGGGGCATGGAATCAACCGTAAGCATGGGATCTCCCGAAGCGGGGGTGATCAAGGTGGCGGCAAGCAGGACGAGCAGGATGCGCAGCATGATGACTCACTTCTCGGTGGCTGGGATCAGATGGAACTGCGGTCGCAAGGCGCACCAGGTATGCAGCGTGCGAATCCGCAGGCGATGTCGCTTGCCGGCCAAGTCGACGGGGCCGACCCTGGCTTTGGCAAAGAAGGCATTGCCGGTGGACCAGACGTCTTTCTTGCCCCAGCGGACGGGCAGTTTCTGGCCGTCAAGAGTGATCTCGTAGGCGTTGGCAAGGTCCGTGTCCGTGCCGGAGACCTCGCTCAGGCGCAGTTCCAGCTCGATCTCGAACCGGCCGGGCACGGGGGCAAGGTTGCTCCAGGTGAGGCTTCCGGGTTTGGGCAGGAACTCCCGCCCCGCCATGCCGTTCATCTGGGGGGCATCCACCACGAGGTCTGCGCCCGGTGGCTCGATGGGAAGCCGGGGGATGGCAAGTAAGGCAGTGGCCTCCGCCGCTGACTCGGGCAAACGGAGCAGGAACTCTGCGTGCAGCAGACGAGATTCAACGGGTTTCAAGCCCTTGACTTGCCAAGGCTGCCCCTGCCCGATCTGTTGCACCGGGACTGCGAGGTCGGCATCGATCCCGAGGATGCGCAGTTCCAGGCGCTCGGGCTCGGGAGTCTCGTCGTCGGCATTGGTCAGGACCACGTTCATTGCGTTCGTGCGGAGGTCGCAGATGGCCACGCCCTGCCCCTTGGGGTCGGTGAAACAGAGGGCCGGGCGCTCGGGGTGGAGCGGCTCGACCACAGATTGCCAGAGACGGCCCCCGGCGGACAGACCGCTGTAAAGACCGCGGTACGGCAGATATCCCCAGGCATGGTGCCGTTGCCAGACGTAGCCGCTGCCCTCCGGGAATGGGTAGTGGCGGCGGATTGCCAGATCGTCGACCAACGCGGTCCGGCCCGACACGGCCCAGCGGTGGGCACCACGCACGGTCAACGTCAGACCAGGGCGAGCCCGGGTGGTGACGAGATCCACCACCACGGCGACGCCCTCGGCTTGGCGCTCGATGGTCACCTTTCCCTCTTTGCTCTGGAAGGTGCGCCGGGTCGCACCGACCGGGTCGCTCGTGCGCCAGCGGTCGCTGGGGAGATCGAGTTCCACCAGCACGTCGCCCTGGCGGCGCGCGAGGGTTGCCTTGGAGAGCGCATCCGGCGCGGGCTTGGCAACGACGGGTGATTCCGGGATGCTCAGCTGGACCGGCCTCCCCGTCAGGAAAGCGGTCTCGTAGCTGCCCAGAGTCCAGCGCAAGCGCCTGCCCTTCACTCCCGAGGTATCTCCTGTCACGGCGTCGTGGAGTCGGCGGGGAGCCGGGAAGGCAGTGGGGAGAACGGTGTCGATCTCGATGCGGTTCCCCGACAGGTTGACCAGGCAGAGGACCGGCTGCTCGGGATCCTGCCGAACCGCCGCGAATACGGCTGCATCGGCGAAGCTGGCGGGGGGATATACCACCGGACCCGCCGCCAACTGGGGCAGGGCTTGGCGAGCCAGGTTCAGGCGCTGGAGCGCGAAGAACGAGCCCATTTCCTCTTCCTGGTACAGCATGGGCACTCCCGGCACGGAGAGCAGCACGCCATACAGTGCCCGCTGGAGGCCCACCCCAAAGCGGAACGAGGCGCGGCCCGAATGGCACACCGTGTCATGGTTGTTGATGGTGCGAAGACCCAGGGCGCCGGGCGGCAGGCTGCCACGTTCGTTCTCGAAGAACGCCCGGAGTTTCTCGTTCATCTTCTCGGGCTGACTCAGCAACCCCCCTTGGAGCTGGCGGGAGAACATCCAGAGCCCCCACCCGTAGCCCAAGGTCGCCGCGTTGGGAACCGCGAAGTATTCGGGTTGGTCACCACCTTCGGGCATCAGGATGGGCGTGGGACACTCGTCGGTGCGGATTCCGTCGCGTAGCGCGGCCATCAACTCCAGACAGCCCCCCACGGTGGAATGGGAGGCGTGGTTGGTGCGGGGGGAGCCCCAGTTGGCGCCCTGGCCGGGAGCCACGTCGATGCGAACGCCTTCAATGGCGCCGGCGTCGGCCAGCATGCGCATGCTGCGCTTCAGCACGTCCTGCCAGGCGGGGGAGGCGTTGTCCATGCCGTAGCCGCCCCAATTCTTGCGCAACTTGCCGTCCCGGTTGCGGGTGTGCCACTCGGGCAGTTCGCGCGCCTGCACGCTGTACCCGCCATGGGGCACGACCTCGCTGATCAGATGCATGCCATGGTCGCGCATGGTCCCGGCCAGGCGGGAGAAGCCCTCCGCCCCACCGAGAATGGGATCGATCTCCAGTTGATTGCGGGGTCCGTAGTGATTCCAGCCGGCCATGGGGTTCGCCCCCTGCTTGTGGGTCTGAACAGCATTGAGCCACAGGGCATTGATGCCACAGGCAGCCAAGTAGGGAATCTGACGAGCAAAGGCATCGAAGCCACCCGTGTCGCTGAAGCGGCTGTCGATATGCCCGGCGGCAGATGTCTCGCAGAGGATCGCCCGGTAGACCCAATCGGGGTAGCGGACGGGCTGATCGATGCCGTGGGCAGCGTACCAACGGCGAGCTTCCCGGCGGGTGGGATCGTCCCCCGTGTCGCGGGCAAGCCACACATCCACCCATTGGATCTGCGCGCTCTGCCCTGGGGCCAAGCGCCAGCTGGCCGAGACATCCGCGCGGATGCCGCTCTCACCGAGGCCATGCACGCGTACATTCTCGGACTCGTTCCACTTGGCGACGCAGAGCAGCTTGCCGGAGCGAGTGCGGACCATATGGAAGGGGTGCTGGTGCCAGGCGACGAAGCTCTCGGAGGCGGGGTCCGTCTGGAAGTCCAGCCGGGCGCGACCGAGATCCACGACCTTGTCCGAGCCATTGGTGAAGACAAGCGATCGCCGCCAGCCATCGGGGCCGAGGGCGGGCATGGGCTCGAAGCGGTCCTCCAGGCGGAACCCGTCCCGTACATAGACGAAGGCGACCACGTCACCATCCTGTTGGGCAACCGGCAGCACCGACCCATCTGCGGGGGGGAACTGCCCGATATCAACCAGCGACACGTGGGCTGCCGGGCCTTCGCCGGGTTTGCATACGCCGTCACGAGCCGGCCAGCCTGATTGGGGGGTGCGGAGCATGGATCTGCTTCCCGTTGCGCAGCCGCAGGCCAGGGCTGCGGCGGCGATGGTCGCGATGCGTAGGACGATTCTCACGGGTTGTCTCCCCTCTGCCGTAGCAGTACGTATGGACCTTCCGGGGTCACGGCCACGCGGGCCTGCGGTCGGTCGGCCAGGAACTGATCGATGAACCGTTGCAGGCGGACCGCGGCATCGCCATCGCCCAGCACCGGTTGCAGGGCCAGCTTACGTTGGATCGCCGCAGGAATGCCGTCGGTGACCAGGCACAGCCGGTCAGTACCGATCCGGGCAAGCACGCGGGCCTGCATCTGGAATTCCCATTGATCCAGGTCCGTGCGCGGGCTGGCCGCCGCGATATCTTCCAGGAATGCCTCCCAATTTGCACCGTACCTGAGCAGAAGCTCCTCGTAGGGCGCGGAGCCGAGCCCCTCGCCGCAGTGACTGACTTGGAGCAGCGTTGTCTCTGGTCCCAGGGCAGGCAGGGCCGTGCACATCCCCTTCACCGTCTGGTAGAAGGTCTGATCCAAGGGCGCGCCACCGCCGTTGGTGATGACGATGTCGTAGTCGTCGGCACAGACGGCGCCGGTCCAGCGGCCCACGTCCCGGCAGCCTGCCGCATGGGCCTTCTCCAGGTCGCCCGCATAGACGCCGGCGATCTTGCGTTCGTCCGTGATCGCCACGTTGAGCAGGAAATCCACCCCCACTTGCCGCGCGACGGCCAGTGCGGCTTCATGGCAGGGGTTGCTGGCCAGAATCCCGTTGTCGGCATTCGGATCGACCAGGGCCCGGTAACCATGGAAGCGCTGGATCGTGGCCAGATCGACCAGAGCCGGGCAGACCCCCTTGCGTCCACCGGAGAACCCAGCCATGAAGTGGGGCTCGATGTAGCCGGTCACGATCCGGAACTCCGCCTCGGCAAACCGGCGGCAGACTCGGACTGGCGGCTCCTCGGAGATGGTGACGAGTGTATCCGCCTCTTCGGCGCGGTGATCGACGACCCGGACTCGCTTGAGCACACCCTCGCCCACCAATTGGCGGTGTTCTTCAGCCGTGCTCGGCCGATGCATGCCGGTGCCGACTACGATCTCGATGGCGGCATCGGCGACGCCAGCGGCGTTCAGTTCGTCTAGCAGCGGTGGCAGGAACACCTGGTTGGGCACCGGGCGAGTGATGTCGGAGATGGTGATGACCACCGAGGAAGGCTGCCGTTCCCGGACCAGTTTACGCAGGGAGGGGGTGCCAATGGGGAAGGCAAGAGCCTGCTGCACCGCAGCCAATGGGCCGGGCAGGGCGGGTGCCCCGGCGGCAACCAGCACATCCGTGTGTTCGGGCACGCGGACGTCCAGACCTGTCGTGCCATATCGCAGGTGAACCGACTTCGTTGCCATGGGGGTTAACTCTCCTGAAGTTCATGCGGGACGACCTGAACAGCAGACTATACCCCGCCAAGGGGTTCGGCGGCGCGTCGTTCCGCCTATCGCTTGCGCGCGGGGCCGAGCATGGTGGGCTGGGAGTAGAGCCGCTCGCCAGACTCGTGCTCCACGCGGACGCGAACGAACACGGGCTTCGGCTCGGGGAACTCCCAGCCGAGGCCCTTTCCCTCGTCCTGGCTCACGATCCCCTTCTCGGTGAGGATCACGATTCGGGCGGGCTTGTCCAGAGCCACCTCGATGCCCTTGTCCGTCACCACCAGCTTTGTGAAGCGCAGCTTGTCGCCGAGGAGTGCGCCGTAGAAGGCACCATTCCGGTAGGCTCGCAGGCAGGCGTCCCGGCCGAATTCGTCCACCAGCAACACACAACGTCCCATCCAGACACCTTCGAAGCAATGCTGCCAGTCGGGCACGAAGAAGCCGAAGCACTGCCGCCCCGTGGCCAGAATCCCATCCCACAGGGCCTCGTTCTCGGCGCAACTGGCGTTGGGCCGGCCCTTCACGCACGAGTGATTGAAGATCTCCATGCCCAGAACTCGCGGATCGAAATCCAACATGCCCAGAACGAACTGCTGCTTGAGCTTTGACGAGATGGGATGGTTGATCACGATCCCCCCGCCCTCCGGGCAGATCAGTCCGGCCAGCATGTCCTTGTAGACGTCGCGCCATGGGCGACCGCTACCTCGGGCGAATCCCTTCTTCTCCAACAGATAGCGCCGCTTTACGTCAAAGGTGCCGCTGGCGAAAGCGGAGCCCGGCGAATTGATGTGCGCGCCGGTATCCGTGAAGCCGTGGTGCTCGGCGTTGGGAGCTTCGAGAATGCCTGCCGGGATCCTGGGAAACAGCCGTTCGCCCGCCTTGAGCAGGGGGCGCGTGCGGAACTCCTCGGGGATCTCGCCCAGCCAGCCTTCCTCGGGGTCGGTGATCAGGGCATTCCAGTCGATCGGCCCGGGAATCCACTTCCCATTCCGCATGGCACCATGTGCCTGCTGGGGCCGGAACTGCCCCGCGCGCACCTCGCGCAAAGGCCAGTAGGGTGCGGATGGATAGTAGTTGGTGACGGTCAGAAAGCGCAGCCCGTCGCGATGGACCCGATCCAGCCGCTCCTGGTTGTTGACATGGGCATGAGTCGTGCCCTGCACATGCTGGACCTTCGCCCAGTCGATTCCGGCGTACGGCTGGCGGTTCCGTTCGGGCACGGGCTCGTCACCGATCAGCAGCGAGGCAACGAGCGCGACCCCTACTCCGATTTGCGATTGGATCTGCACGGGTCCGTTCCTCCGAGAAGGAGTGCACCGTCAACTCAGCAGACACCTTCCCTTCGTCGTAGCTATACGAGTCGGACTTCCACGCGCTTCCCGCAAGCCTTTGCGTACGAGTACAACGTGGTGAGTTTCACGTTCTGCCCCTTCTCGACGCGCGCGAGGTTCGACTGAGACGTGTGGACACGTTCAGCCAGTTGGCTCTGCGTAAGATGGGCCTCCAAACGGGCCTCACGGAGCATCTCGGCCACTTCGCACGCCAGCCGGGTCTCGTCGTAGATCTCCCGGTTCGTTTCATTCTTCAGGACTCGGGTCTCGCGGTCGGTCCGCCGCTTCCGCAGAGCCGTCTTGGCCTCGTCGGTCAGAGGCCAGTCGGCACCCGTCAGTTCTTTCATTGTGTCCATGGCATCACCCTATTTGGCGCATGATCTTGCGCGCCTTGTCAATCTCACGTTGCGGAATCTTGCGCGATTTCTTCTCGTAGGCGTGGATGCCGTAGATCTCGTCCCCAGTCATGTAGACGTAGAAGACCCGCACATTCCGACTGCGTGTCAGCCTGATGGCAAAAAGACCCGCCTGAACCTTCTCGCCGTAGGGACTGATCAGACGCCCGTGTTCCTCAAGGAGGCCGACGATGGCGCCATATTCGGCTATGACCTCATCCGGTTGCACGTCAAAGAAACCTGCGACGTTGGGCAACTCGATATAGGTCTTCTTGCTCATGCCTCGAATATATCATGCATGATATAACGAGACAAGTAGACCGACAGAAGTCGGAAAGGACTGAGGCGAGAGCCACCATGTAGGCATTGCTGCACCAGGCCCGTGCCGTCGGCGAGACAGCCCCCGCCGAGGGCACACAGCGAATACCTAGAACTTGATGGTCTCGAACTGGGGCAGATGCGCCTGGTTCTTGCGCAACATGGCTTTGACCATGCGCCGGATCTCGTCGAGCGAGCAGACGGCGGAGGTGAGCGGATCGTAGCAGATGGCTTGGAAGACCATCTCCGGATCGCCGGTGATCGCGGCCTCGACG
>JABGQJ010000225.1 GCA_018648945.1 Victivallales bacterium | reverse complement strand
CCTCGTCTTCCATGACCAAGGTCTTGACCACCGCGTGCTCGTCCACGCCCAACTCCTGCGCGGACACCGTCGTGCCACCATGCTCCACGTAGTCGTAGAGGCATTCCTCGTACGGCACCTTCGCCTGCTTGAGGAGGCGAATCGCCGGCGTGACCGGAGTTTTCGTCTTGCGGCTCATGGGCTGTTTCTACGTGAGGAGAATGCGGATGAGATGGCGCAGATGGCAGACCATTGCCACCACCACGGGGCCAGCGAAACCGACCGCAATATAGCTCCATCCCAATACCAGACCATGCAAGCCCGCAAACAGCACCCCCAACGCCAGCACCTCAAGAGGGAGATCCGCATGTGGCTGCAGGATCAGCACGCCTTGGTGCAGCAATACCACGACCACCAACCCCACGGTCCGTCGCCGAGAAAGCCGGAAGGCAAAAGCGAATGCTCCGGTGACCATGAACAGCACCTGGAACAACCCGACCCAGGGCAAGGCGAACAAGACGTCCTGCGGCTCCTTCGGGAAGCTGTCCAGAAAGTACGCCATCGTGTAGCGGTCCTCGCCCACCGTGCAGATGAGCCCCAAGGCAATGCCAGCAGGAACGGCGAAGCGGCCCGCCAACTGCAGCTGTTCGCGCCAGGGCCGCTCATCCCCGCCCCAGGCGACAGTGACAGCCGCCAACATGACCAGAACGAATGGCAGGGCCCACAGCTGTAGCACGCGCAGCGATTCCGTGGGGGATTCACGCCACACATAGGGCACGCAGAGCGCGGCCGAGAGCAAACCGATTGGGATGCCCTTCTCCAACGTCCGCCAGCGCGCCAACTGCCTCACGGTGCCTCCCCGCCTTCTTTCATGTGCTCGCGCAAGGCAGCCAGGAGCGCCTGGAGCAATTGCCGCCGGGCCTCCTCCTGCCACTCCGCAATCTCCGCCCGACGCGTGAGCACTGCCTTTGGCAGCTCGCTGGCCCCCTCATCCTTGGGGGGCTGCAGCCGGGAAAGGTAAGCCACGGCATATCCCCACGCGTCCGCTGCCGCCAGCCAGTCCTCCTGTTTCGTGGCCTCCTGGGCCCGGGAAACCAGCTGTAACGGGTATGCCGCCAGACGATGACACACCCGCTCGGCCATCTCGGTCAACGTGTCCTGCCGCGCCCAGTCGAGCATCTCGCTCGGCGTCCACACCCGCTCGGACCGGAGACGCAGCGGGGCACTCGCCAGCGGCAACGCCGACTTGCGGTCCGCCTTGCGCGTCTCGACCACAGCCATGTCAAGGAATGGGTGACTGCTCTCCTGCACGAACTGTTTGCGGAAGAACCGGTTGACCTCAACGTCCTCCTTCCCATCCCCAAGCTGGATCTGGAACTGCACGCGAACATGCGCAACTCGCTCGATGGTCAGCGCGTGAATGGCGCGCCGGGAGACCTCCTGCGCATAGCGGTCTTTCCCCTTGCCATCCCCGATCCTCTTCGGCTCCGCGACCTCCACCACTTCCCGGATCGAGGCCTTCTCCGTGGTCTCGTCCGCGGAGAAATCGGCAATGCGTCCCCGGGTGACCAACAGCGACCGGGGGAGCTTCTCGTCCGGGCCATCGACGGGCACCACCCGGGCAAATGCCTGGTGGCCGCTCCGGGCCAGCACGTCCCGCAGTCGGGCCTCCAAGTCACGCGACCAAGTCAGCCCCAACCCGGCCGTGGCCGAGGTCATCGCCTCGATGCGGATACTGCACGCCGCCTCGTTGGCCAGAAAGCGGTCCAGAGAAGAGGCGATCCGCTCCTTGCCCCAGCGGATGTGTTCCTGAATAGCGGCCGGCACGGCAGCTTCGGGGAAGATGCCGGCCATCGCCAGAATCCGTTCGGCCACGGCCAGATCCACCCCATGCCGAAGGTGCAGACTGACCTGCCGTTCCGCGAACGCACGCCAGGCGACGAACGTCTCTGCCAGGCCGGCGGCGTAGATCGGCAACAAGCGTTCCTCGGCAACCTGCAGGACGGACCGGGCCAGGGGATTGCTGCGGTCGGTATTGGCGTCGGCGAACCGGTAGGCCACGCCACCGGGACTGCTGTACTTCCGTAGTCCAGCCAACCAGATTGCCAGCTTCTCGTACTGCTCCCAGGAACGGAGCGGCGGGGGAATCTCCCGCAGTTCGGCTTCCCAGGCCGCCAGTCTGCCGGCCAAGGCAGCCTTGATCAGATCCTGAATCTCGCTGCCATAGCGGCGGAGCGCTGGCTCGAACCTGGTGTCCGCCTGCCATTGCGTCAACCGTTGCGAGAGCCGACGCTCCAGGGCGCCGACCCGACGGTGGACATCCGCCAGGCTCCCGCCGCCATCTTCCGCCAATTCGCGCAGCGCCTGGCTCAGCGGCTGTCGGTGATAGCGGCGCAGGGATTCACACTCGGCGGAAACAGTCGTCTGGGGCAGGAATCGACGCTTCTCCTGGATGCGCCGGGAAATCTCGGTGTCGCCGAGGAGGCCCAAGGCCTTGCTCGCCGCCGCATCGGCGGCGATTGCCTCCACTGCCTGCAACGCCTCGGGGAACTTCCTACGCCGCTCCAACTCCTCCGCCCGCAAGAGCCGTTCGAGCACGGCTTCGCGCACAGCCACGGCGGCCGCCAACTGGCCTAGTTCGCCACGGGCCTCAGCCGTGCCAGGGAGCGATGGCAAGCTCTTGCGCCCACTCGCCCGGCGATGCCACGCCACGAACTCGGGGCGGGGCAGACGCGCCATCTCAAGCCAGAGACCATCCGCCAGACAGTCGGGGAGCGGGGCCGCCGCCTGGATGCCGCCGCCCATCACCTCCATCAAGGCCTGGAGTCGGGCCGTGAAGGCAGGGAGAGCGTGCTGTTGCGCCACTGCAGCCGAAGAAATCGCGACACGCCCAGCTCTGGCCTCGACCAAGAGTCCACCCGACTGAGCGATCCACTCCCGCCGGGTGCCCTGCACCAACTCGCGCTCCGCCCGTTCTGCCTCGGCTCGGGCGAGCCGGACGCCAGCCGCGCAGGCGGGCGTGCCTGCGAATCGCTCGGCAAACCAAGTGAACAGCAGAACTCGCACCGGAGCGGGCACATCGGCCATCACCCGCCGCGTCCCAGGCTTGGGCTCATGCGTGGCGGGAGGGACGGCAACAATGGCAGGTTGCGGAGGCGGGGGCTCTGGAACCACGGGCGACTGGCAGCCGGTCGAGACCAGCAGAAGCACGAGGACAGTCGCCAACCAGGAGCCCCGGGACTGGCGTTGCGCCAGGAACGGTTCCTCAGGCATGGTACCCCTTCATGGTAGCCAACTCACGGGGCAGGTGCTCGGCATAGGGCTGCCAGTTGATCCACTCCCCGCTCATGTAGCCGGCAAATCGGTCGGCTTCCAGCAGCTTGAGTGCCGTCTCATGATCGATAATCCCCTCGCCGATCGGCACCATCGCAAGCTTGCCGTCGGTGGTGGCGCCATCGTGGAAATGGCAATGGGAGATCCAGGGCTTCAGGGTTGCATAGGCATCAGCCATGGCCACCTGCTCGACGCGGACCGGGTGCATGATGTCCCAGTTCACGCGAATGGCGGGGTGGTCCACCCGGCGCATCACCTCGGCCACATGCTCGGGCAGGCACCAGTGGTCGTGGGTCTCGAAGCAGACCTTCACATCGCGGGCGGCCGCATGGTCCGCAACCTGCTTCAGAGCGGCGGTCACTGCCTTGATCGCCGCTTCGCGCTCAATGCCGGCCGGGATCGTGCCGCCGAACACGCGCAGGGCGGGCGCGCCAATATCGCTGGCCAAGTCAATGTACCCAATGGTGTCGTCCACATGCTCCTGACAGGTGGCCGGGTCGGCGTAGCGACACGAGGTGGCCAGGCAGGAAAACGCGATGCCGCTCGCCGCCGCTTTGGCCTTGGCTTCCGCCCGGAACGCAGCCGTGGCATCCAGTTCAAGACCGTGCCCATGTTTGCTTTCCACCCGCGGCTCGACCCCTTGATACCCATACTCTGCGGCAATCCGCAGCATCCCGTCCAGATCCAGTTCGGGGCAAGAGAAACTCATGAACGAGTACTTCATCGGTTCACGCTCCATGTGATGTGTTTGCCGGCTGACTTCGCAGCGTTCCCGTCAGCCCTATAATAGAGCACGGAGGCGGCGAAAGTCACCCGGCCCGAGGCGATTCCACACTCACACCCCGCTGCGCCGGAATGCGCCGGGGGAAACGCCCATGTGGCGGCTGAACACCTTGCCGAGGTAGTTCGCATCGAGGAACCCGCACTGAGCCGCGATCACCTTGAGCGGGACATCCGTATCCTGGAGCAGGCGCACGGCCTCCCGCACGCGTTCCATCTGGACGAACGCGGCCGGTGCCAACCCATGCTCGGTCTTGAAGAGCCGGGAGAAATGCCACTGGCTCAAACCGCAGAGCCGGGCCAGCGTCTGTACGGAAATCGGGTCGGCAAGGTGTTCACGGCAGTATGCGGCAGCGGCCTGAGTCAGACGGCGAGCCGGGACTTCCAACGAGACACCCCCGATCTCGTCCAGCACGGACATGACCAGCGAGTAGGCCAACCCGGAGGCCCGGAAGGGAGAGGTCAGTTGCCCCGAGCACCCGCTCTCCACGATCTCCGTCGCCACCGTCAAAGCGGGACCATCGGTGGCCAATTGGAGGATTGGGCCACAGGTCTCGTGGATCCGGCCCGTCGCGCGCAGGACCTCGCGCCCCACAGCACAGATGTAGAGGAACTGCCAGTGTCCGGCCTGCGGTGCCACCCGGTAGCGGTGATCGTGCGGAACCCGGACCAGCATGGCACTTCCCGGCGGCACCAGTCGGTCCTCCCCGTCCCAGGTCAGCAACCCGCAACCCGCCAGCGAGTACTGGAACACCACCAACTCCGCCCGCCCTCGGTTCCGGCCATCCCAGTCGTAGTCCGGAGCCGCGGCTTCCTGGACTCCACAACTCGTCAGCATGGCGTGCAAGCGACCGCCGCGCCGAGGAAACACCAGCGATTGCTGCCGCCAACCACCAACCAGAAGACGGGCGCGCAACGGGGAGACATCCGTCATCGCACAATTTTCCCCTTTTTAGCACGAATCTTCGGTTTCTGTGGTGCTTTGCGACGTCTAAAGTTACCGCACAATGTTACCTATTCCCAGGAACTGGACAAACCGAAGCTCGCCAAGGAGACTCACCATGTCGTTCAAGATCGCCTTCATCGGGGCCGGAAGCGTCGGGTTCACCCGCAAACTCACCACGGATCTTCTGGGGGTCGCGGAATTCGCCGACCTGGAGATCGCCTACATGGACATCAGCGAGCGCAACGTGGACATGGTCTACCAGCTCGCGAAGCGCGACATCGAGGCGGCCGGCCTGGATCAGGTCAAGCTCAGCAAGACCCTCGACCAACGCGAGGCGATCACCGGTGCCAAGTACGTCATCAACGTGGCCCGCGTCGGCGGCCTTGACGCCTTCCAGACCGATGTGGACATCCCGCTGAAGTACGGCGTGGACCAGTGCGTCGGCGACACCCTCTGCGCGGGGGGCATCATGTATGGCCAGCGCGGCATCCCCTACATTCTCGACATCTGCCGCGACATCCACGAAGTGGGCGCGGCCGGAGCCATGATGCTCAACTACGGCAACCCGAACGCGATGCTCACCTGGGCGGCCAACCACTTTGGCGGCGTTCCCACCCTCGGCCTCTGCCATGGCGTCATGGGCGGTCACGCCCAGATTGCCAACGTCCTCGGCCTCAATAAAGACGAGGTGGACATCATCTGCGCGGGCATCAACCACCAGACCTGGTACGTCTCGATCAAGCACAAGGGCGAGGACCTCACCGGCAAACTGCTGGAGGCCTACGAGAAGCACGAGACGCTCAGCAAGACCGAGAAGGTCCGCATCGACATGCTCAAGCGCTTCGGCTACTACAGCACCGAATCCAACGGGCACCTCAGCGAGTACGTGCCCTGGTACCGCAAGCGGGCGGACGAAATCAACGATTGGATCGACCTGGGCAGCTGGATCAACGGCGAGACCGGGGGCTACCTCCGCGTCTGCACCGAGGGCCGCACCTGGTTCCGCACCGAATTCCCACAATGGATGGCCAAGCCACCCCAGGAGATCGGTCCCGACAAGCGCGGACACGAGCATGGTTCCTACATCATCGAGGGACTGGAAACCGGGCGTGTCTACCGCGGGCACTTCAACGTAGTCAACAACGGCTGCATCTCGAACCTGCCCGACGACGCCATCGTGGAAGTCCCCGGCTACGTGGACTATAACGGCGTGAACATCCCCCGCGTCGGCGATCTGCCCATGGGCTGCGCCGCCGTCTGCAATGTCTCCATCAACGTCCAGCGTCTTGCCGTCCATGCCGCCGTCAGCGGCGATGATGTCCTGCTCCGCCAGGCCATGATGCTCGATCCCCTCACCGGGGCCGTCTGCAACCCCCCCGAGATCTGGCAGATGACCGACGAAATGCTCGTCTCCCAGGCCGAATGGCTTCCCCAGTACGGCGACGCCATCGCCGCCGCCAAGGAACGTCTCGCCAGTGGGGATCTCATCGCCACCAACGAGGGCTACCAAGGCGCCGCCCGCCTTCACACCAAGACCGTCGAGGAGATGGCGGCCAACAAGGCGGCGGCCGACAGCCAGGCCGGCGAAGCCGACAAGGCCAAGCAACGCCCCGCCGCCAAGTAATCCGCCCGGGACCAGTGCCCTCGCGCAGAGCCCTGCGCGAGGGCAGGTTTCTGCTCCTACGAGCGGTTTCCTTTGTCCTCTCTTGGGCCTACATTGAGCGCGTGGTCCCCATCACCTACTCAGGAGACGAGCTATGAGCTTCCGCTTCGGCTGCAACACCCTGTATCCCCATGGGCGTCTGCCCCGCGAAGGCAATGTCTTCGACCTCGATGCGCACCGCAAGTCCCTGGAAATCGTGCGTGCTTGCGGCCTCGACGGCTGCGAGTTCAGTCACTTCCAACATTTGGCACCCGAGGTACAGACCGTCCTGAATGGCGTCTGCGCCGATCTGGGACTCACCCCCTGGAGCGCGCACTCCTGGGTCCCCCTTCCCGGCAACCCAGCTCAGGTGGCCGAAGCCCTGCCCAAGCTACACGACAGCCTGGCCGGAGCCGCGCGGTTGGGCGTTTCGGTCATGGTCCTCCACGCTGCGGGCGGCGAACCCATCGGACGCCGTGAGGCGTTGGGCCAGACCCTCCGCGACCTCGCTCCCGCCGCTGAGAAGGTCGGAATCACCCTTGCCATCGAGAACTGCGCCCCCCGCGCTGATCTTGAGTTCCTGATCGAGACCGTGGACTCCCTCGCGTTACCCGCAGTTGGTTTCAACATCGACACCGGCCATGCAGCCCTGCATGGCATGACGCCCGCCGAAGCCATCCGCCTGATGGGCCATCGTCTCGCCACCACCCACATGCAGGACAACTTCGGGAAACGGGACGACCACCTGCCGCCAGGCAAGGGCACCATCGACTGGATCGCCACCCGCGACGCCCTGCTCGAAGTGGAGTACCAGGGCATGTTCATGGTCGAAATCTCCGACTGCCCCCCCGAGCGGGAACCCGACGCCATGGTCGATACCCAAGCCGCCAACGACTTCCTCCGGGAGCTGTTCAAATCCTGATTCTCAGCTACGGAACACGCAAAAGTCGCGAAAGAAGAGGAGGAGAGGAAACAAGGCCCCGGAGGGACGCGATCCCCAGCCTTGCTCCCTTCCCTCCCCTTCTCCCTCCCCCTTTCGCGTGTTCCGCGTGTTTCGTAGTTCCTCTTCCCGATGGCTAGCACATCATGCCCAGAACCCCAGACCAACCCACGGCAGATGTTCTGGCGGGGTTCTGTCCATGCGTTGCCGACTGGTTCCGGGGACGGTTTGCCGCTCCCTCCCCTATCCAACATCAGGCGTGGCCCGTCATCGGCAGCCACGCCAGCGCCCTGCTGATTGCCCCGACCGGATCGGGCAAGACCCTCGCGGCATTCCTGAGCAGCATCGACCGCCTCTGCCAGCAAGCATTGGCAGGCGAGCTGTTGGACGGTGTCCAGACCCTCTACATCACGCCGCTCAAGGCCCTGGGCAACGACATTGAGCGTAACCTGCTCGCGCCGCTGGCCGAGATCCAGCAGCTCGGTGGCAAAGCCATCGACGGCATCCGCGTGGCCGTGCGCAGCGGGGACACCCCGCAGAACGAGCGGCAACGCATGATCCGCAAGCCGCCGCACATTCTCATCACCACCCCCGAATCGCTCTACCTGCTACTCAGCTCCAAACGCATCGCTCCTGCCCTAACGACAATCCGTACAGTGATTGTCGATGAAATCCACGCCATGTGCGACAACAAGCGGGGGACGCATCTCGCCCTCAGCCTGGAGCGCCTGCAACGGCGGCTGGACCACCCCCTGCAGCGGATCGGCTGCTCGGCCACTACCAGTCCCGTCGACGAGGTTGCCGCCTTTCTCACCGGTTGCGAGGCCGACGGCACGCCGCGTGCCTGCACCATACTCGATGCGGGAGCGCGCCGCGATCTGGATGTGGAGGTCGCCGCCCCGGTGGCCGACTTCCTCGCCGCCAGCCACACCGCGCTCTGGGCCAGCGCCTACGAACGGCTCCTGCGCGAGATCCGCGACCACCGCACCACCCTTATCTTCTGCAACAGCCGCTACAAGGCCGAACGCACAGCCCTGCATCTCCGCCAACTGGCCGAGGACGGCGTCCGTATCGGCGTCCACCACGGTTCCATGTCCAAGGAAGAACGGCTCGACGCCGAAGCCCGCCTCAAAGCAGGCGAACTCGACGCCTTGGTCGCCACCTCCTCCCTGGAACTTGGCATCGATGTGGGGGCCATCGATCTGGTCTATCAACTCGAATCGCCCAAGTCCGTTGCCGCCGGTCTGCAACGCGTGGGTCGCGCCGGCCACTTGCTCGACCGGACCAGCAAGGGGCGCATCCTCGTCTTCGAGCGAGACGAACTGTTCGAGGCCGCCGTGGTCTGCCGCGACATGCTCGATGGTCGCATCGACGACCTCAAGATCCCCCGCAACTGCCTGGACGTGTTGACCCAGCAGATCGCCGGCTGCGTCGCGTCGCACGACTGGGGCACAGACGAACTGCTCGCCCTGGTGCGCCATGCGTATCCGTATCGCGATCTCTCCGAGGAAGACTACGCCAGCGTGCTGGGCATGATGGCGGGCGAGTGTGATCTGAAGATGTCTCATCCGCCTCGCGCCCTGCTGCTCTGGGATCGGGTGACCAGTCGCGTGAGCACTGCCCGCAGCACCAAGCAAATCACGGGTATGTGTGTCGGCACCATCGCCGAAAGCTCCGAGTACGAGGTGGTGATCGAACAAACCAAACGGCGCGTGGGGCGCGTGCAGTCGGAGTTCGTGGACGATTCCCTGCGCACGGGCGATATCTTCGTCCTCGGCAGCTCCTCTTGGCGTGTGCTGGGCAAGCGCCGCAACCGCGTGCTGGTCGAGGAAGCCCCCGGCGCCACCCCAACCGTGCCCTGGTGGACGGGGCCCATCGAGTCGCGCTCGGTGGAAGTCGGGCGCGGCGTGGGACGGCTCCGCGCCATGGTCGCCGAACGGCTCGACGATCCCGACCTGCACAAATGGCTCCGCGACACCTACAAGCTTGACACCAATGCCGCCACCGCCGTCATCGAGTATGTCCGCGAACAGCGTCTGGCGGCCGACTGTGTGCCGAGCGAACACGAGTTCCTGGCAGAAGCATGGCGGGATGAGCTGGGTCGCGAGAACCTGATCCTCCACTGCCCTCTCGGCGAGCGCCTGAACCGCACCTGGGGGCAGGCCATGGTCACCGATGCCAAGACCCGACTCAAACAGACCTTCTCCCTGACCGCCACCAACGACCTCGTGCTGCTCATGCGCCGGGACCAGACCAAGGCCGCTGGCAGCCTTGACCCCCACGAGCTCATCGCTGGCCTCACCCCTGATGCCCTGGACCGGATCGAGTTGGCCGAGGAAGACACCGGCGGCGTGCCGTTCCGCAGCGTGGCGGTTACCTCCCTGCAAGTTCTGCGTGGCAAGGATGGCAAACGCACCCCGCTCTGGCTGCAATCCTACCGGGCCGAAGAACTGCACGAAGCCGCCCGGAGTCAGACGGAGCACCCCGTGCTGCGCGAGGTGCGTCGCGCCTTCCTGGCCGATTCTCTCGATCTCCCCGGCCTGCGGCAGCTACTCGACCAACTGGCGACAGAGGGCATCAAGGTCCAGTACCGCGAGTCTGAGTCTCCCTCGCCATTCTCCCATTCGCTCCTGATCCGCGATCTGTACCGCAGCGGCCATGAGATGGGCCGGGCGCGCCGCGCCCACCTGCTGCGCCTGCACCGCCAGGTCCTCCAGGGCATCCTGGACAGCGATCAGATGGCCGAGCTGCTCGATCCCCGGGCCAGCGAACGCGTCGAGCTCGTCCGCCAGAGTCGTTCGGAGAAGACCCGAGCCCGGAACGCAGAGGAACTGGCCAAGGTGTTCCGCGATCTCGGTGATCTGCCCGCGCGTCTCGACGCAGTCCAAGATGTGGTCGAAGGTGATGCAGCCAAGCTCCTGCCCCCCCTTCTCAAACAGGGGCGCATTGTTGGTTTTGAGATCCCC
>JABGQJ010000224.1 GCA_018648945.1 Victivallales bacterium | reverse complement strand
GCATCTACGAGCTCATCGACCTGGGTGGCAAGGAATGGACGCTGGGCTTCGGTCGCCTGATCATGATCGGGGTCGGCTTGGCCCTGATCTACCTGGCCGTCTTCCGCGGCTTCGAGCCCTTGCTGCTCCTGCCCATCGGCTTCGGCGCGATCATGACCAACATCCCCTTGGCCATGCTCTCTGGGCCGGATGGCATCCTCGGCATGATCTACACGACGGGTGTCGAGACCGGTGTCTTCCCCCTGTTCATCTTCATGGGCGTGGGTGCGATGACCGACTTCGGCCCGCTGATCGCCAACCCCATCACCGCCTTGCTCGGTGCCGCAGCCCAGTTGGGCATCTTCTTTGCGCTGATCGGTGCCTTGGTGCTGACCAAGTACGTCCCCGGCATCAACTTCAGCCTGCCGGACGCGGCCTCGATCGGGATCATCGGCGGCGCGGACGGGCCGACCGCCATCTTCCTGGCAAGTCGATTGTCCCCCAACCTACTGGGGGCGATCGCAGTGGCCGCCTACTCCTACATGGCCTTGGTGCCCATTATCCAGCCGCCGATCATGCGGTTGCTGACCACCAAGAAGCAGCGCATGATCAGGATGAGCCAGTTGCGGCACGTGTCCAAGCTGGAAAAGGTCTCCTTCCCGGTGATGATCACCTTGCTCTGCGCCTTCCTACTTCCGGATGCGGCGCCGCTGATCGCCATGCTGATGTTCGGCAACCTGATGAAGGAATGTGGCGTGGTGAACCGTCTCTCCGATACCGCGCAGAACTCCCTGATCAATATCGTCACGATCTGCCTTGGGCTGGCCGTGGGCTCGAAGCTGTCCGCCGATAAGTTCCTGAACGCGCAGACCCTAGGCATCCTGGCCATGGGGCTGGTTGCATTCTGCGTCGGAACGGCTGGCGGCCTGCTCCTGGGTCAAGTGATGCGCAAGCTTTCAGGCGACAAGATCAACCCGCTCATCGGTGCGGCGGGCGTATCTGCCGTGCCCATGGCCGCGCGTGTGGTCAACAAGGTGGGTATGGAAGACGATCCCCACAACTTCCTGCTGATGCACGCCATGGGCCCGAACGTGTCCGGCGTGATCGGCTCGGCAGTGGCAGCGGGCGTGTTGCTGAACGCGCTCAGAATGCTCTCATAGCCGAGTCCTCCTCATAGTCTGCCTCTTCTCAACGCCCCACTGGCTACCGCCAGTGGGGCGTTCTCTTTCCCTGCCGTGGCAGTGCTTGACTTCCCGCGCTGTGAGGTCAGACTCTGCGGGTGCCATCTGGATGCCACAACTGCGCCGAGCCGCCAGCATGTGAGGAACGCATGTACCCACTATCGCCCCCGAGCATCACAGTTCTGGACCGAGCCCTTGAGGATCCCCTTTCCGCAAACCGCGTCGAACGCATGCTGACCGCGCTGGGGACCGACCTTGCCTCCGTTGCCCGCGCCACGGATGCCGACATACCGGAACTGATCCGGACCCACGGGTGGCACGATGCGCGTCTGCGCCAGGGGCGCTTGGGGGCGCATGCCGATCCGGCGATCGTGTTCTCCACGCTGCGGATCGATGACCCACCGGCGACCGAACCGGTCCTGGAGGCCTGCCCGGCCGGCACCCCGGCGAGGCTGGTCAGGGACCTGCTCGGCCATGGGGGGCGGGGCGTCGCCCGTGAGAACTTCACGTCCAAGCGCGGCGTCTGCCGGGCGCGGGTACAGTTCGACACCATCTTCGGCTGCCCCCATGGTTGCCAATACTGCGCTGGCGGCAAGGTGGCTGTGGTGAACACCAATGTCGAGGAGTTCATCCGGAAGCAAGTGATCCCAGCTGCCGAGGCGGAGCCCTGGCAGAAGGTCTTCATGTACAACTCCGCCCTAAGCGACACGCCCTGCTTCGAGCCGGAGTACGGCATGTCGGAGCTGCTGATCAACTACTACGCCACCACCGCCGACCAGCACTACCTGATCCACACCAAAAGTGCCAATGTGGATTGGCTCCTTGACCTGGGCCACCGGGGCCACACGATCCTGCTCTGGAGCCTCGCCAACGACACCGCTGCTCGCGTCATCGAGCCCCGCTCCGGCTCGCCAGACGAGCGCATCGAGGCCGCCCGGCGCTGCCAGCTGGCAGGCTATCCCATCCGCTTCAAACTCAAGCCCATCGTCCCGGTCAAGGGCTGGCGCGACCAATACCGGCGAATCATCGAGCGACTGCTGACCGAGACGACACCGGAGAGCATCGGGCTCTTCATGCTGGCCTGGATGGACTACGCGGAGCTCGAATCCTGCATCGATCTCGACCTGATCGATCCCGAATTCGCGAAGGCCGTGCGGGAGCGAGCCGACGAGATGAGCGGCGTCACCGCCGGGCCCTTCCCGCACGCGGTGCGAGCGGAGATCTACGGGTTTCTCTTCAATGAGATCCGTCGACACAATGCGGATGTGCCGGTCTTTCTCTGCACCGAGACCCTGGAGATGTGGCAGCAGTTTGGCCCGCGACTGGGCATGAGCCCCGGCAACTACATCTGCGGCTGCGGCCCGCAGTGCGAGCCCGGCATGCGCAAGATCCCGAAGGTCCTCGAACCGACGGAACTCCGCTCGTAGGTACTAGTTCGGTTTCCAGCCCCACATGGCTTCTTCGGTGCCAATGCGCTCCCAGATAGCGCGTCCGGCACGATCCAGGTCGGCATAGTCTTCGTCGGGGATCTCCACCTCCAGACAGCCCAGATTGTCGTCCCACTGCTGCGGTCGGCTGGCCCCCACGGTGACCGAGGAGATGCCGGGGGTGCGCAGCAACCAGGCGAGGGCCGCCTGGCTGCTCGTGCAGCCCAGCCTCGCGGCCAGTTGGTCCACCTGCCGGGCAACGGCCAGCGAGTCGGGGAGGATGTCCTCGCTGAACAGCCGGTTGCGACTGCGGATGCCGCTGACGGTCCCCTCACCCGAGGAGAAACGCCCGGTGAGCAATCCCTGGGCAAGGGGGGAGTATGGCGTGATCGCGATCCCGTGCTGACGGCAGAACTCGCGGGCCGCATCGGGGAAACGCCAGAGAATGGACATGGGGGGTTGCAGGCTGACTATCCCATACTGCCTGGCGATCTCCAACTGGTGCAGGCTGAAATTGGAGACCCCAATGGCGCGGATGCGGCCGGCCTCACGCTCGGCCACGAGCGCCTCGAAGAATGGCTCAAGCGGCAGACTCGGCCGCGGCCAATGGCAGATATAGAGATCGACGTAGTCGGTGTCCAGGCAGGCAAGGCTCGCCTCCAGTTCGGCGCTGACCCGGGCCGGGGGGCAATGGAGCATCTTGGTGGCCACGACAACCTGATCGCGTCGTCCCTTGATGGCCTTGCCCACAACGGTCTCCGCGTGGCCTCCCCCGTAACCACGGGCCGTATCCACGAAGTTGCAGCCCGTAGCGAGGGCATGATGGATCAGCGCCACCGCCCGGCCGTCGTCGTCGGGGCCCCAGCCATCGTCGCCGGCCATGTTCCAACTGCCGAGGCAGAGAGGAGTTACCTGGATGCCGGAATCGCCAAGAGGGACGGTGTGCATGGGAGATACTCCGTGGGGGGGGATTGCGGGGACAACGCCCTACCGTCGGTTGCTGGAGAATGAAGGGCGCTGGGGACGCTCCCTTGCGGGTGCCCCGGTCGAGTAGCCGTGATAGAACACATCAAAGACCTTGTGGATGTGGATCTGCGTTTCCGTGGGCACGTGAGGGCGCAGTTTATCCCATGTGTCCGCGCCGAACTTGCTGGCAGTTCGGCGCAGGCGAGTGATGCCCGCATTGTAGGAGGCAATGGCGAAGCGCGACCGGGTCCAGCGCGGCGCGCGATCGGGCAGGCCCTGCCAGCGGTCCCAGAGCTGCCGTAGGTACTTGGTGCCGGCCTCGATGCTCACGCTCGGGTCGCTGAGCTGTTCAGGGCTCACGCCCATGGACGCCGCCGTCTTCGGCATCATCTGGCAGAGCCCCTGGGCACCGACGCGGCTGCGGGCATCAGCCCGGAAGTTGCTCTCCTGCCGAACCATCGCTTTGAGAACCAACCAGTCCCAGCCCGGCGGCATGTGGCGCGTCGCTGCCGATCGCAACAGCGAGTCGTATTGGTTCTCCCGTAGCGAGGGCTGGATTGGGCTTGGCGGTGCCCCGTCACCCGCCAGCCAGGCGAAAACCCCGACCCCGAGGAGCACTACACCGAGGGGTAGCGGGCTCAAGGGCCCGCGAACCCAGCGCCAGAGAGCGCGGCCAATGCGTGCTGCCGATGGCCTCGCCATGGTCACTGCGCGTGGGCCGCGAAGTAGAGAATCCCGAAGGTGAGACCGAACAGGAACAGGCCGATCATCACCGCGAATGCCATGTTCTGCTTCTCGATTTCCTTGCGGAAATCGATGGGACAGAAACGGTCGAACAGCCGGAAGCCAAGGATGGTCATCTGGATGGCAATGATCAACCAACCAATCCCGTACAGGTAGTTCTTGAGGGCAAGCCAGACGTCATTCATGGAGTCTTTTTCCCAGTGGGGGGCGGGCGATTGAAGAACGTCGCCACGGTTCGGCGGTGGCGGGGGAGGACGCGATGGGTTCGGGCGGAGCCGCCGGCGGCGCTGGCCCCCTTCAGATGCCCGGCTTCGGTGGCGACCGGGCCGCCCAGGGTCTTGGGAGCGGTGCGGTCGGTGGCGACCAGATGACTCTCGCTCATGTCCTCCGGCCGCTTGCTCGTCAGCGTGGTTTCCTTGAAGCTGGCCCCTTCCTCGCTGCTTCCGCCAGTCCAGCTAAGCGGCGCATGCCCGGGACCTCGGGCGACCGCCCACTGCCCGTCTTGCTGCCCCAGTGCCTGGCCCAAGGCGCATGCCTCGCCTCCCTCGCCGTTCTGCTGAGCCAGGAACTCAGCCAGAGCGGCTTGGGCCTTGGCGCGTTCCTTGCCCATGGCCTCAGCCAAGCCAGCCTGGCCCTCCTCCAGCATCCCCTGGTCCACAAGTCGGGCCAATCGCCGAGCGGCCTCTTCCCCCTTGGCACCGGCTGCCTCTGCCAGCTGGCGCAGGCCCCCGGCCCCCAGTTCCCCTCGCTTCATGGCCGCAATCAGCTCCTCGGCAAGGGCCTCCCCGCCGGGGCGTGCGGCAATATGCTTGGCCAATTCCTTCGCTGCCGCCAGCGCCTCTTCCGGGTCGAGCCTACCCTCCTTCACGGCCTTCGCCAGTTCCCGCATAAGCTCCTTGGCCTGCTCCGCTCCGACCAGTTCCTCCAGAGCCCGCTCTGCCGCATCCCGGGCCTTGCCGTCGATGGTTGCTCGCAGACTGTCCAGGGCCTCCCAGGCAGATTCCGGGTTGGTGGCGGATTTCTCCTCGGCCAGGCGCTTCGCCATGGCTTTCAGCTCGGCTTCCTCCCTGGGGCTCAGTATCTTCTCCTCGGCCAACACCTCGATCTGGCCCTCGTAGTCAGCCAGCATGGCACGCAGATCGAGGGTCGGGGCCGCTGCCGGGACCACGCGCAGCCGAGGCGTCGGGCCGAAGAGGCAGAGGACCAGGAACACAACCCCGACGACCTGCAAGGCCACCAGCCGTCGCGCCCGCCAATGGAGCGTTGGCGCAAGCGGAAGCAGTTGCCGGGAATCGAGCCAGGCGGTGGCAGGAAGGCCTTCACCAGCGGCCATCAGGAGCCCGCCAGAGCCACTCAGGTCATCAACCACAGCCCGGAACTTGGCCAAGCTCGGAGTGGCAGCGCGTTCCTGAAGGTATGCCAGGAGCAGGAGCGTGGGAATGGCCATGCCGCCAACCGATACAGGCCAGGCATTGACACCCCAGACCGTCCGCAGACCCAGAGCCATCGCTCCCCAGAGAAACCACCAGACCCCGCACCAGCGACAGAACCTCCGCAGAACAAGGGCCCGCATCGCGTGCCAGCGCAAATGCACTGCGGCGTGTTCGAGTTGTTCAAGCTCAGTCGTGGACATGGTGGACCTCAGTTCGGGCGAAGGCGCGAACCCAATGCGAGGAGCATGCAGGCGGGATAGTAGAGCGGATAGCACAGGAAGGCGCAGTTGCCGCTGCTGGGGACAAACTTCCAGTACGCCACGGCGATGTCGGAGATGTAGAACAGGCAGGCGGCCATGGCAAGAAGCCGGAAGTTGGGATGCTCCGCGCCCCAGGCGCTAACCACCATCAGCGAGATCACCCCAATATAGCCCAGAATCAGAAGCTTTTGGGAAGACGGGACATGGGGGAGGAACCAAAGGGCCAGGAGAGAGGACGAGATGACCACAGCAGCCGCAGCCAGCCCCAGTCGCTGCCATCTGAGCCCCGTGGCCATGAAGCCAACGGCAAAGAAGAGATGGCCGACCAGGAAGGAGGCAGCGCTGGGCACGAAGTACCCCTGGTAGCCAGCCACGTCACCAACCCAACAGAGCACCAATCCGGTGCACAGCAGCAGGGCAAGCAGCGACCGCTCGCGGCGGAGACTGCGCATCGCCACGGCCACGAACGCAGACGAGGCCAACAACATGCCGGTCCTGCCGATCCCGCGCTCCCCGATGCGCAGGGGAACGCCACCGGGAAACTGTTCGCATAGCTGGTGGACCTGCCCCTTCCCAAGGAGAACGCCCACCCCTAGAACCATGGTAGCCACCATGGTCCAGTCCAGCAGAGCCATTCGCCGATGCATGCCGTCTGTCTCCTCGGAAGTCTCGGGGCCTGTACCCTAGACAGTAGCGAGCAAGGGAACAAAGGTCAAGCGTCGGCTGGACCGGTGGCGGCAACTCCCGCCAAGACCCCTCGATCGCGAAGACTGCTCACGAACTGCCGAGCCACGTCTTTGCTGTCGCCTTCGAGCCGGGTCAGCCCCCGGTCGTGGCTGGGTACGGCGATGCGGGCCACCCGCGTGGGCGATCCGTCCAGCCCCACAGTATTGGTGGCCAGGCCGAGGTCCGCCGCCCCGAGGACCGTGGAGCCCATGCGGAACGCGCGGAGCCGACCGGCCAGGCTGGGCAGACGCGGCTCATTCGCCTCCTTAAGCACGGTCAGAACCACCGGCAGGCGAACGCGCAGCACGGCCTTGCCAGCATCGAGCATACGTTCCAGAACCAGCGCACCATCCTTCATCTCCAGGCTGGTGACGTAGGTGACCTGGGACCAGCCCAAATGGGCCGCGATCCCCGGCCCAACCTGAGCGGTGTCGCCATCGATCGCCTGCTTGCCGCAGAGAACCACATCGAAGGGCCCGCGCGACGGGAGAGCCCGCGCCAGAGTCAGGGAGGTGGCCCAGGTATCCGCTCCGGCGAACGCGCGGTCACTCACCAGAACGCCATCGTCCGCCCCCATCGCAACGGCCTTCTCCAGCACGCGCTTCGCTTGTGGCGGCCCCATGGTGAAGGCCACCACGGCCCCGCCAGCCTGCTCTCGCAAGCGCAAGGCGGCCTCCAGCGGGAACTCGTCCAGCGGGTTGAGTACCGAGTCCACCCCCTCGCGGATCAGCGTGTTGTGCACGGGATCGAGCTTCAGATCGGCGGTGTCGGGAACCTGTTTGAGGCAAACAGCGATGTTCATGGTACTACGCGCTCGAACCCGCGCGCCGTCTTCGGCACAAGGGCCTCGGGGGGATCATGGTCAGTCGCGACGATGGGCAGTCTACTCGCCCTCGGTGTACCGTGAGAACTGCTTGATCCAGGCCATCAGGCCTTTCTCGCCGCGCGCGGTGTAGCGGCTGGCATCGGTACAGGCTTCCTTGGCGATAGCCACCATCGGCTCGTACTTGGACTTCCGGCCATGGATGCTCTTCTTGAAAAATGCGATGCCCTTCTCACCCGAAGTGGAGGAGAGGACGATCAGCGGAATCCCCTGATGCTGCCCACGGGCAAGGTAGTCCTTGTGGAGGGCCTCGATGAACTGCCAACCATCCATGACCGGCATGTGCAGATCAGTCACGATCAGCGCGGGATCCTTCTCGTATTTCTCCCGGATCTCCGCCAACATAGCCAGCCCCTCCTGCCCGTTCTCGGCCTCGAAGACCACGATGCCACGATTGGCCCGGCGGATGCTGCGAGATACGAACTTGCGAATGCCCGGCTCGTCGTCCACGATCAGAATGGTGTTGCTGGTCGGGTCCATCCGACGCTCGATGCTCTCGAGCACCGAACTGTATTCGGACTTGGTGCGGATGCTCTCTGGGTCGGTGCTGATGTATTCGCGGCGCGGTTTGTCCTGGGACATGGTACTGCTCCTTTGTTCAGAGCTCAATGGTGAATGTAGTTCCGCTGGGTCCGGTATCGCACCGGATGATTCCCCCATGCACATCGATGATCTTCTTGACGATGGTCAGACCAAGGCCGGTACCGCCGCTCTTCTTGGTGGCAAAGGCCTTGAAGAGATTCCGAGCGATCTCGTCGGGCATGCCACCGCCGTTGTCGGCGATATCTACGTGAATGCGATCGTCGGAGAAGGAGGAGCGCAAGGTAAGCGTGGCATTCTCCACCCCGTGTTCGACCAAGGCCTCCCCCGCGTTCTTGCCGAGGTTGAAGAAAGCCATCTTGAGCTTTTCGGGATCGAGTTCGCGAGGGGGAATCCCGTCGCTCAGCTCCGTGACGACGGTGATCGAACCCGATCCCCCCAATTCGTCGCCGAAGACCTGGAGATCGCGAGCGGTGCCCATGAGCAGGTCGTTGATCGAGGTCTCCTCGAAGGAGCAGTTGTACACTTTGGAGAACTGCAGGTACTCGACCGCCAGCTTCGACCCCGCCTCAGCCGGGTCCGTGATCAGTTTCACATCCTCCATGATGTCTTCCTCTTCGAGCGCCTCCGGCGCGAGATCCTCCAGGTCCTCGCGCAGCGCATTCGACCAGGAGCGGATGCTGATCAGCTTGTTCTTCAGTTCGTGGATCACCTCGTAGGAGGTGCTGCGCAAGGTCATGATCTCCATACCCATGGCGATGTTGGCGAGCACCATGAACACGTCCGAGAGTCGTTCTTCGTATATGGCGTGGTCCCGAATCTCGTCCAGATCGAACTCGGCGGCGCCCTTCTCCACGTCGAACTCCGGGAAGATATTCTCGCTGAGCAAGAGCTGCACAGCCCCGCAGGCACGGGCGGCGGCACCAGATTGGAGCCGCGCGTTCCGTACCGAGGGGATGGGCACGCTGAACAGGTATTTCGTGGCCTGGGCCAGCTTCGCATCGATTCCGTCGAAGTGCCGCTCGTCCTTCGGGGCGTAGGTATAGATCAGCTTGTTCCGGGAAACGGTATTGCCGACGATGCTCTCCCACGGAACGGAAACCCCGATCAGATCCGGCTTGTCGGAGTACAGGAACACCAGCCCAGCGCCTTCCTCTCCGAAGATGGAACCGCCGGTTGCGCCTGAGGTTACAATGAGGATCTCCAGGCACTCTTCCAGCATCTGCTCCGGAGCATGGTGCAGACTGGCTTGGACGACGCGCCGAAGATTCGTTTCAAGATTGCTCATATATGCTCTCCGCGCCACGGACGTCACCACCGACGAACCTGGCGAGTCGGGGAGAACCATAGTGGGATCACGCAGTGAATGCAACCACCTTCACGGGCAGGGATTCGGCCTCTTCGAGCAGCGCGTCCCGGCGCGGCGCGCGCGGCCTGTCAATGAGCGCCTACCTGGTCGATGCATTGGCTGGCGTCAGAGCGGGCGCCGGGGTGCCGACAGGGCAGTTCCCGGGGCCAGCCCAAGCTCCCCGGCAACTGCTTGCAGGTGCTCGTAGCCTTGGCGGTACTCGGCGGGGCTGCGCAGGTGTTCCAGAAGGAGGGGGATATCGGGGGAGAGCCGGCCGAGTTCGGTCAGATAGGTATGGAAATCGAGCACGCCCGTACCGGGAATGGTCTCGGCGAAATGGAAGCCACGTTCGGCCCGCCAGACGACGTCCTTGGCGTGGCAACTGGCGATCCAGGGGCCGAGCTTCCGGAAGCACTCGCGGATCAGGCCCGCGTTGTGGAAGTACTGCTCGCGGGAGAGGATGATGTTGACCGGGTCGAGATGCACGGCAAAGCCGGGACGATCCACGGCGCGAATCAGGTCAAGGTAGCTGTCGGCACTGTCGGGGTAGACGCTGCCCATCATCTCCAGCGCCAGCTTGGTCCGCTTCGGCCTGACCGTGTCCAGCAGGCGACGCACCACCTCGACGATGCGGTCGAACATGGCGGGAGTCAGATTGTCGGGATGGGGCGTCCAGCTGCCAACGTCATCGACCGTGCCGCCGAAGGTGACGCAACACCGGGCACCAATCTCGTCAGCCACTGCGAGTTGCTCGGCCACCCAGCCAAAGCTGGCCTCCCTCCTGGCGCCATCCCGAGGCAGGAGATTACGCCAGCCAATGACTTCGGCAAGTACCACATCGCGCACCGCAAAGGCGTCACGCAGGGCCTGGAGATAGGGCAGGTCGGCCATGGACAGCGCCCACGGGCAAAAGCCCGCCCGGTAGCCCAGGTCCACGTGGGCCTGGGCCAAATCCCCCGGGTCGCCCGAATCGATGGTCAGGGGGGCACCGAGTCTCACGGCTACTCCTCGAACACGACCACGGCCCAACCGCGCACACGGGGCACGGTCACCGTGGCGTAGTTGCCGTCGATGACGAAGTCCAACGGTTCCTGGCTCGGGG